>JAYYDI010000140.1:0-4401 GCA_036161055.1 Pseudomonadota bacterium | reverse complement strand
GAAAACCCAATTCTTCTCAGCGCGGGTTCCAAGAAAATATTTGCATGTCTTGTCACTAAAAGAAAAGGAAACGGTTTTTATCCAGATAAATAACCTGACGGTATGCAGTGAAAGATGAGGCCAGAAAACCACCCTTTCTCTGCAATCACCCCAGACTTCATACTCGATACAATAGAATCAAGAGGATTTAGAGTAGATGCGAGAATTTTGGAGCTTAATAGTTATGAGAATCGAGTTTTTCAGATCGGCATAGAAAATAGCGAGCCGATCATAGCAAAATTCTATCGGCCCGATCGATGGAGCCAAGAACAAATTCAAGAGGAACATGATTTTCTTTTAGAACTCGCTTCGAACGAGATCTCTGTGGTCGCACCAATCCGAGTTGAAGGCACGACTCAATTTAAGACTGGCAAATTCATGGTAGCTTTATTCAAGAGACGCGGAGGCCGGACTCCACTCATAGAAAGTGAATCTTCCCTGGAAATTCTTGGTCGAACGCTTTCGCAAATCCATAATGTAGGTGCGGAAAAGCCATTCACCTATCGGCCTTCGATAAATGTTGATGATTATGGAAAGTCGTCGAGAAGATGGTTGCTCGAAGCGGAGTTCATCCCAGTAAATTTAGAGAAGCAATATGAGAAGGTTTCAAATATATTGATAAGTCGAGTCGAGGAAAAATTCTCTAAACACGAATTCAAAAATATAAGAATTCATGCCGATTGCCACCTAGGAAATATTCTCTGGCGAGAGCAAAGACCTCATTTTGTTGATTTTGACGATTCGAGAAATGGTCCTGCGGTTCAAGATCTTTGGATGTTTTTATCTGGAAACCTATCAGAGAAATCTCGGCAGATGACAGATATTATTCGCGGCTATACGGATTTTAGAGATTTCAATTTCGGGGAAATCACTCTTATTGAGAGTCTGCGGTCTCTGCGCATTATGCGACATTCGGCCTGGATAGGAAGAAGATGGGCCGATCCTGCCTTCCCTAAAGCTTTTCCTTTCTTTAACACCGAGAAATACTGGGTGGAACACCTTCATCAACTTTCAGAGCAAATAGAAGCACTTGAAGGGCCAGGTATTAGTCTAAATATCTAAACTATCTCTATTCAAAATTGGATTCGCATAAATTCGAAGAAATTGCCTTCGATATTCCTCAGGACATTTTTGAAATCTTTCATTTAGGTAACGGATATCTTTTTTGCTTATGTCAATTGAGTGCTGGGTCTTCAGCTGCTTATAGGGTTCTTCGCTCAGTTTGGACAGCGCCCAATAATTTATCGGATAAAGCTCAAGATTTGATAAGATCTGACGGTCGATCTCTCGGGCGATACGAGACGGATCATCAAAGGTCTTAGCGAGAGGATTTCCTATTGAGAAGTTAACCCTACCCTTCTTCCCGTAGAGTCCTTTTGCTAAAGAAATCAAATCCTCGCCTGCAGGTTTTCGATATTCTTCACCTAAGTCTTTTAACGTCAGTTCCTTTGCTTTTAACTCATCACACGGGTCAAACTCATATGAAATTGATAGTGGAACAATGTTTAAACTCTGCATGAAAGAGTTGAACTCCGCGTTGCCTTTGGCTAGGCCTAACATTTTAATTAATGCGGGGTCAGTGATATCAATTGCATCCTTGCTCCGACCTTCACTTTGAGCAATCCAAACCGAGTTCCCGGATTGAATGGATTCTTTAATGTAAGTAGATGCTTGTAAAAGGGCTGCGTAAATCTTTTTATTCCCTCGAACAGAGCGTTTTATGAAAAACCCTTTATTAAGTCGCATTAGCGATGTTGCAAAATCTGTTTGCACTAGATTGTCACCAATCGCAATCCGGACGGTATCGAGACCGTTTATATGCAGTCCGTAGTCTAAAAACATAGAATCACTAGCAATATCTCTGTGGTTACTTATAAAAAGATAGCTCTGGCTTGGATCAAGTTTTTCGAAGCCCTCGTACCTGACATCCTCTGTTCCTTCTCTGATGAGTTTATTAGCGAACCGTGCTATCAAGGACTGGAAACCATCGATGTCTTTAATAGGACTTATTAACCTCCTCAAATAGAGTTTGAGGAGATATCGAACTATAAAAGGGACATGTCGATTCAAAAGTGGGGTCAACCAGTTCGCCAAAAAATCAAGAAACTCAAAGTCATTTACTAACTTTCGTAGCTCACGCGCTACCTCATCGTCGTGAAATGGCCTAATGTCTTCGAAATCGGTCACAAAGGGAATCCCCAATTTATTCTGTGATTATCTTACTTTTGAGGTACAAACGTACAGAAAAAATGGACGGCATTTTTTATTTAGGGCTTAAATATCTTGTTTGCGAAGGCAAAAAATTCGTTTGCAATACTTTACAAAAATGCAATGATCAATTTCTTTATCCAGACGAGAGAATCTATAAAAAACATGGATTTCTTAAAGAAAACAGTAATCGTAACTGGAGCAAATCGAGGAACAGGCAGAGTAATTGCAGAAAATTTCATAGCACATGGAGCCGAGGTTTTTATTCACAGCCTAAACGAAGGAGATTCTCAAAGTACTGTTAAAGAAATGGGATTCGGAGTGCCTCTATGGGGAGATATCTCTTGCGACTCGGGTTCAGAGCAAGTCTTGTCTCAGTTTCAAAAAAAGGCACAAAAGCTATCGATTTTGGTAAATAATCTGGGCTCGGGGAGTCCAGGAAAATGGAGCGACACCTCAACTGATGATTGGATCAAGTCTTATAACAAAAATACTCTGTCTGCGGTCAGGATGGTGAATAGTTTTCTTCCTATTATTCCCTCGGGCGGACGTATAATTAACATCGGGACTGTTGGCTCGACTCGTCCTGGAAAAGCCATGCCCCACTACTACGCATCCAAAGCAGCTCTGGCGAATCTTACTTCGAGCTTAGCAAAGGAAGTTGGAGAACTTGGAATTACAGTAAATCTAGTCTCGCCAAGCCTTATTAGAACTGAGGAAGTGGAGGCTTACTTCATGAGAATTGCGACACAAAATGGGTGGGGAGCTACCTTTGAAGAAGCGGAGAAAACTATTGTCTCAAATTATGCGCCAAACCCGATGGGCAGAATGGCTACAAGACTTGAGGTGGCCAACGTAGTTTTGTTCTTGGCTAGTTCCCTTGCTTCCTTCATAAACGGACAAAATATAAAAGTCGATGGCGGCGGCTTGGACCTAATATGATTCTCTGGGTGAAAATGTTTCATATCCTTTTTGTGATAGCGTGGATGGCTGGCGCCTTCTATTCTCCAAGGATACTGGTGCATTATATCGAAGGGCGAGACTTGGGTGAGGACATTCGAAGACTGGTTATTATGGGCGAGCGGCTCAGCAAATTTTCTGCTCTCATGGCTAGCTTGGCAATTATATCCGGCCTTTGGCTCTGGATATTCTATGGTTTTCGAGGTAACTGGCTGCATGCAAAGCTTGGATTCGTGGTACTACTGATCTTTTATCAGGTACAAACCTACGTTTACACAAAAAAGATGACAAATAACCTTCTTGTTAAAACATCTTTTTATTTACGGCTATATAACGAAACTGCTTTGATATTTCTCATTCCAATACTCTATCTCGTTGTATTCAAACCTTTTTAAGGTCCAACGCAAAGTCTCTTGATTTGCTGATATTATTTGCTCCTTGAAGTAAAAACCGAAAAATTAGACATGCATGCCCTTGAAAAATTTGTAAAACTCGCCTTGGACAATAGGAACGGACGTTTATTTAGACGACCTTTTGATAACGAATGGAGATCATTGTGTGAGCACTACCAAGAAAAAAATTTCAGTTACTGGAGCCCAGTCAAGCAAGAGGTTCCGGTAAGTTTCGCTGGCTTGGAGAATGCACTGGAAATTGAAATACATCCGGACATAAAAGAATATTACGGGACTTTCTGGTCAGGTAGCTTAGAAGCAAATTCTTCGGAAGGGCCACTAAGCCTCATCCAACTCTGGAACGAGCAAGACTATGATCGACTGATTGAAAATTTAATTGGTCACTCATTGAACAAGAAAAAATCAGGCGCCCCCTTTACTGTGTTCTTCGCAACAACCGATCCTGGGTCTGAGTACTTTTTATCCATTGAAAACATTTCTGGACGCATAGTCTTGGAGGAACCAACAAACAAAAAAGTAAGAGAAATTGATTCAGGAATAAATACTTTCTTAGAGCGTATAGCGCCGACTGACAGAGAAACTGAGATATACTAGGACCATGAACCGTCTCGTCTTGAAACCGATTAAAAAAATAAATGGAAGCTTAACGTTACCAGGATCAAAAAGTCTTTCAAAGAGAGCGCTACTGTTATCATCAATCGCCACAGGGACGACAGTGCTAGAGAATATGCTTCTAGGCGAGGATACTAGCGTGATGAATCAAGCACTAAAACAACTAGGG
>JAYYDI010000139.1:0-8703 GCA_036161055.1 Pseudomonadota bacterium | reverse complement strand
AAGCCTTTGATCAAGTTGGGTGGCTTGACTATGATAGAGCGGGTATACAGGAAAGCACATGAAAGTGGAGCTGAAAAAGTCGTCGTAGCGACGGATGACAGAAAAATACTTCAGGAGGTTCAAGGTTTCGGTGGCGATGCGGTAATGACGTCAAAGGAGCACCTTTCCGGAACTGATAGAGTGTTTGAGGCTGCTAAGAGGTTAGGCCTTGATGAAAAAGATATTATCGTAAATGTGCAAGGCGATGAGCCTCTCATCCCGTCCCGCTTAATCAAACAAGTTGCCGCCGAGATAAATCAGGAGAATGAGGTCGTCACGCTGTGTGAGCGGATTACATCGGCTGAGGATTTTCTTGATAATAATGTCGTGAAAGTAGTGAGAGATCAGAAGCATCAAGCGCTGTATTTTTCGAGAGCACCTATACCGTGCGCTCCTGGAGCGCCAAAATATGAAAGCATTGACAACTTTAGTTCAGAGCGCCTCCGCCATGTTGGTATTTACGGCTATACTTTTCGACAGCTTAAAAATTACGTTAGGTCTGAACCCTGCGATTTAGAATTAATAGAGAAATTGGAACAACTCAGAATGTTGGTTCACGGGATTAAAATTAAAGTAGTAGAAGGCCTGGTTGATTCGCCTCGAGGAGTAGATTCGGCTGAGGACGTCAGGAGAGTTGACTGCCAGTTGAGAGAGGAAAAATAACTTGAATTTATTGGTCTTTCTGAAACAGAGTTGTGAGACTTGCAAGTTAGTAGCACCGGTCCTAAAAAATTTTCTTGAAGAGGAGAGCGCAGAAATTCTTTGCCAGGATAGTTCTTCTTTTTTTCACGGCCTGGCGGTACGTCAAGATATCGGATTGAGACGATCATGGGAATCAAAAATAGAGACGGTTCCGACGATAATCCGCTTTGATAAAGACGGAAAAGAATCTGCTCGGATCGAGGGGTGGGATTCTGAAGAATGGGCGGACTTTCTTCAAATTGAGATTCCCGAGACGATGCTCAGGTATAAGCCTGGCTGCGGCTCAGACACTTTGGTGCCAGGGACGTACGAAAAACTTGCAGCGAAGTATGGTGGCGAGGAAATCAAGTCTCGGAGGATTTTGGTTGGCGAGCAGGAGGACGAAATAGAAGCGTGTTACTCTCGAGGATGGTCTGATGGGCTCCCAGTTGTGCCCCCAACTAGAGAGAGGGTAATGCGAATGCTTTCAGGAACTTCTCGCTGCTCCCATGATATTGTAGGCGTAGTCCCTCCAAATTTAGTCGAGTGCTCGGTTGAAAAAATCGCCATTAACGCAGTTTTAGCGGGATGTCTGCCACAATATATGCCCGTGGTAATTGCCTCAGTCGAGGCCGCCTTACAAGACGAGTTTTGCATGCACGGATTGTTGGCTACGACCTATTTTTCGGGGCCCTTGGTGATAGTAAACGGTCCGATAGCTCGAGAGATAGGGATGAATTCTGGGGGAAATGTTTTAGGGCAAGGTAATAGAGCTAATTCAACTATAGGGCGAGCTTTACAACTGGTTATTCGAAATGTTGGAGGAGGGAAACCCCAAGAAGTTGATCGATCGGCTTTCGGCACGCCTGGGAAGATTGGGTTTTGCTTTGCAGAGGACGAAGCAGGATCGTGTTGGCAATCACTAGCTTTGGAGCGCGGAATTGAGCCAGGATGTTCCTCAGTTACTCTTTTTGCGGCAGACGGAGTTCAAGCTATTGTCGATCAAAAATCGCGAGATCCTGAGTCTTTAAGCAGAACTTTTGCAGCCGGGCTTAAATCTGTAGGACACCCAAAACTGGCGTTAGCGTCGGATGCAATATTGGTAGTCTCACCTGAACACGAGCGCGTTTTCCGCCTTGCTGGTTGGACTAAAGATGACTTAAAAAAAAGATTGAAAGATCTTTTGACCATCTCCGGAGATGAATTAGTTGAAGGTGCAGGTGGGATATCTGAAGGTTTGCCGGTGAGATTTAAGTCCAAAAAGATTCCTAAGTTTCGAGAAGGAGGGCTTTTGATTGTTCGGGCTGGCGGAAAAGCAGGGATGTTTTCTGCTATTATTGCGGGTTGGGGTGCTAGCGGGAAAGTTGGAAGCGCACCGGTTACGAGAAAAATTACTTGAGGGAATAATATGAATGATCTGCTGGATCCTACGAGTGAGCTGAGACCTCCTAAAAGGGTTCCTTTGAAAAGACTGAGTGATCTTCAGAAGAAGACGGTGGGTCTCTTAGATATATCAAAGCCAAAAGGAGATATTTTTCTAGATAGAATCGCTGAGAGACTACATGAGCGAGGAGTTCTAGTGAAAAGGTTCTCAAAACCTACGTTTACTCGTTTAGCTCCATTAGAGCTCAAGAATGAGATCGCAGGAAGTTGCGACGCGGTGATTGAGGCGTTAGCAGATTGAGGTTCCTGCACGTCGTGCAGTTTGCATGACATTATGGATTTGGATAGCCGAGGAGTACCTGGAGGCTTTGTGGCTTCCTCTGAGTTCGCAGAGGCAGCAAAAGCCCAAGCCGTTTCGCTCGGATTTGATCCTTTCAGAGTGTTTGTTGAACATCCCATACAGGACCGAAGTGATCAAGAAATAATTCGTCTTGCGGACAGATACTTTTTGGATGTACTTGCCCTAATTTCAAGCTCGAATGATTAACTGATAATTTATTGAACTTTATTTGGGTGCCATTCGGATGCCTCCATCTAAGCGAATTACCTCCCCATTTATATAGCTACACTTTACGATGTGAGCCGCGGTTTGAGCGAATTCCGTTGGCTTTCCGAGGCGTTTCGGAAATTGTGTCATTTCGACTAAGGGTTCTCTAACTTGCGGAGGTGCTGATTTCATCATCGGTGTTTCAAAAATACCCGGGGCAATTGTGGCGACTCTAATTCCGTCTCTTCCTAAATCTCTTGAAATGGGCAATGTCATGCCTGCAACCCCCGCTTTAGATGCGCTATAAGCAGCCTGTCCTATTTGGCCATCAAAGGCGGCTACCGAAGCCACATTTATGATTACTCCTTTTTCGCTGTCTGCTGTTTGTGCTTCATTGTTTTTCATTTCTGCAGCGCATAGGCGTAAGCAGTTAAAGGTTCCTAAGAGGTTTACTTTTATTACAAACTCAAATTGTTGAATAGGCATAGGCCCGTTTTTCCCTATGGTCCTTGCGGCCGCGCCAATGCCAGCACTATTAATATTTATATGCAACGCTCCAAAAGATTCTTTTGTTTTGAGTATGGCCTGAGATATATCATTTTCATCAGAAACATCGCCAGCCGACCAATCAGCGTTTTCTCCAAGCTCTCGTGCTGCTGCTTCTGCGTTCTCCGGGTTCAGATCAAAAAGCATTACTTTCGCTCCAGCGGCCACGAAATTTTCTGCCGTCGCTTTGCCCAGTCCCGAAGCTCCGCCTGTGATAAACGCAACTTTTCCATTCAGTTCCATTTTTAACTCCTCTTTCTACTAACGTATTGTATACTTTTTTTTCTAATACCTGATCATCTTCTAGCCGAAAGAGAGGAACATTTGCAGTTTCACGAAAGTTTTTCCTTGAAGAAGCTGAATAGCCTTAGACTTAGCGCGATCGCCCGTTGGTTCTGTGAGATAAATAATCTTGATGAATTGCTCGAAGCGGCCTCTTTCGCAAAAGAAAAGTCTCTCAGAATATTCGTTTTGGGTTTAGGTACAAACCTTATTTTAGGCAAATACATAGATGGCTTGGTTATCAGAAATAATTTAAGAGGCAAAACTCTGACTGACTCTGAGGTTAAAGCCGCTTCGGGAGAAAATTGGGAAGAGCTTGTCGAGTTTTGCAATTATAAGGGAACTCCAGGCTTAGAGAATTTGGCTCTTATTCCAGGCTCCGTTGGTGCAGCCCCGGTCCAAAATATTGGTGCATACGGCGTGGAGCTCAGCGATAGAGTAACGTCTGTGGATGTTGTCAATCTCATTACCAATGAGGCTTTTACATTTTCGAAAACGGATTGCGAATTTTCATACCGGGATAGCAGGTTCAAAAAAGAAAAAGAATGGTTTGTTACCGGAGTAACTTTCACTCCAAAGAATGATCTGGTTTTTGAGTATCCGGACGTTAAAGCATATCTCGAAGAGAACGACTTGAAAGTTAGCTCAAAAGCGATTTACCGCGCTGTATGCGACGCAAGGACAAGAAAATTGCCCGATTTCCGCAGATTTCCAAATGTCGGGAGTTTTTTTAAAAACCCGATTGTCACAACTGAGAAATATCAAATGCTCAAAAATCGTTTTCCTGGAATGCCTAGCCACGTTGATCAAACGGGTATCAAGCTCTCGGCAGCTTGGCTGATTGATTCCTTGGGGCTAAAGGGTGAATCGGTAGGGGGGATTTCTATTTCTCGTCAACATGCTCTTGTACTTGTCAATCACTCGGCGGGAACATTTGACGACCTTCAGAAAATTTCCGAGGTTATCAGGAGAAAGGTGTATAGCGCCTATCATGTGCGGCTAGAGGTAGAGCCGGAGATTTTACCCCCTCCGGCTGACCTTGTCATCGCGTAACCAGTATTTGGGATGATCGGGGCTCATTCCCTGTCAACTCCTGCTCGCTCTCCTTGGATCGTTGTTTACACGTCCCAGTTGACTCGGATGGTTTGCGGGGAGAACTCTTTTTTCATAAGCCAGGTAAGGCTCTACAGGTATTCTTGAAGCGTTTTCCAAGACTGGGCTTTGGGCAGCCTTTCTCGGATTTATTCTGGGATCGTTGGATACTCTTTCACTATTATAGGGCTTTTTGTTGTCACCTCTAAATCCTGAGGCACTGATTTTAGGGCTTGTGCTTGCTTTAGGGTCCTCTAAAAATATTGATTCGTCTGAAGAACTTGAATTTAACCCTGTGCCAACCGCCTCAAAGGGCGAGATTGATGAAGCGCTTTTTTCTTCCTGAGTATCTCTCTCGAATTGGTCATCCTCAACTACCTTGGCTCGCATCGATTCAAAATCGGAGTTTACAGTTGACTTTTCCTGTTCTGTAATCTTTTCTTCCTCGACCGATTGTGATCTGCCAAGGTTAGTTGAGTCCAGAGGTATTAGATTATCGTCTTTTGTGCCTCGAGATTTTCTTCCTCCTCTCACGCGTTTGTCCAGATCGGTATTTTTCGATCGCTTATTTTGATTGATTCCGGCAGGCGAAGTAGAGTCAGGCATCTTCGCCTTATTCCTGTCTTGTTCGGCCGGTTTCCTTGATTTGGAACCATGTTCCTGAATTTGATCAGAAGCAGAGAGCTCTGTTTCCTTAGGCCTTTTTTCTATATCTTGCCCGGATTTTCGTGCCCTTTTACTTTTCTCTCCATTATTTGCAGCCTGGTTGGACAGGCTGCTCCTCCGGCTTTTCTCTGAGGAACCAGGTCGTCGATTTCGGATGTTTCTATTTCTTCTTTGGTTCCCATCTCGCGACTTTGATGCGGATTTTGTTTTTCCGAATAAAAGTTCAAAGAGCCGAATTAAAAGTCCCGGTTGAGTCGGCCTGGCTCGGCTTTTCTCGCGAGAACGAGGGGTTTGATCAACCGTTTTAACAGCCGCTTCCTCAACCGAAGGTTCGCTCATTCTTTTAGTTTCGGGGTTTTCATTTTCTCCCTCTCGCTCCATCTTATATGAGAGAGGCATGTCACTTTCTGAATCTTGAGAACGGATTCGCTCAACCTTATAGTGCGGTGTATCTAAATCCGGATCCGGGACTACGACGACAGAGACATTGTTTCTTTGCTCAATATCTAAAAGCATTTTTCTTTTCTCGTTTAGGACAAATGATGAAACGCTTATAGGTAAAAAGGCTCTGATTTCTGAACTCGTCTCTTTTAGAGCCTCCTCTTCAACCATCCTTAGTACCGCTAACGCGGATGACTCTACATCTCTGATGCTCCCTAAACCATCACATCGCGGACACACTACACCGCTCGTCTCGCCCAGGGAGGGTCGAAGCCGCTGACGAGACATTTCTAAAAGACCAAATTGTGAAATTCGGCCAACCTGAACCCGAGCTCTGTCAAGCTGGAGCTCATCACGCATGCGATTTTCAACCATTCTTTGATTTTTTGACGAGAGCATGTCGATAAAGTCTATGACCACTAAACCCCCAATATCTCGCAGCCTTAGCTGCCTGCAAATCTCTGTTGCTGCCTCGAGATTGGTATTCAAAGCGGTATCTTCAATGTCGGCCCCCCTAGTCGCTCTGGAAGAATTTATATCAATTGACACTAAAGCCTCGGTTGGATCTATTACAAGAGATCCTCCAGAGGGTAATCGCACCTCTCTATTAAATGCTGTTTCGATCTGACTTTCGATTTGGTACCTGTTGAAAAGAGGTACATCGCTTGAATACATTTTCAACTTGGGTTTGAAATGGGGCATCACTTGTTCAATAAACTGATTGGCTTGGTCAAAAGCTTCAGCTGTATCTAATTGAATCTCCCCTATATCATCTTTCAGGTAGTCTCTGACGGCACGAGTAATTACGTCGCTCTCTTGGTAGATTAAAAAAGGCGCCCTTTTTTCTTCTGATGCCTTAGTGATGGCGCCGAAGACGTTTAGCAAATAATCAAGATCCCATTGGAGCTCCTCAGCATTTCTATCCACCCCCGCCGTTCGAATTATAACCCCCATATTTTTTGGAACATCCAGGTGTGCCATAGATTCCTTCAATGCCTCACGTTCTTCTCCCTCGATTCTTCTGGAGATACCTCCAGCGCGGGAGTTGTTAGGCATCAAAACTAAATATCGGCCTGCAAGAGAAAGCATAGTTGTAAGAGCTGCACCCTTTGAGCCTCTCTCTTCCTTATCGACCTGAACAATTAACTCTTGATTTTCTTTGATCACGTCTTGGATGTTAACCTTTCCTCGAATGTTACCTGGCGGGACGTTAAAGTACTCTTTAGAGATTTCTTTCAGGGGCAGGAATCCATGGCGGTTCCCTCCATAATCAACGAACGCCGCCTCAAGGCTCGGCTCGACCCGAGTAACCTTAGCTTTGTATATATTTGACTTTTTTTGAACCCGAATTCTCTTTTCGATATCCAAATCATAGAGTTTTTGGCCGTCGACCAACGCAACCCTCAGCTCTTCTTCATGAGTTGCGTTTATCAGCATCCTTTTCATATTTTCCCACACTCTTTTTTCAAGGCGCGGAAGTAGGTTTGGCATAATAGGAAAGAAGTTTGAACCAGCACACTGCACTGGAAACCAGAGGATGCGGCGTAACATTGACTACATCACGAAACGCCGAAACTGTTCTTTTCTCAGACGGATCCTCACTAAAAAGGACCCAAAACTATCTAATTTGCCTAATACGCCAAAACCGAACTCCGCTCGGTTAGTCGCTTGCCTAGCCGAATCTGAGGGCTAGGCTATTAAAATTCTTGTTTAATCCTCAATAGACACTTGGTTTCGGATCAATCATAAACATCGTATTTTTAACATTTACGTCTATACGCAGCTAATTTTTTAAAAGTTCTTCTGTTCGCTGGATATCCAACGCCAAACCAATTATAACAAGATTTCTACAAAATCCTAATTCTAAAATTCTTTTCGGCCCATGCAGACTTTTCAAACTGTGACCATGATTAAAATAGCCCAAAATAGCGCTGGGCAAAGGCTAGATAACTTCTTGTTCAAAACCCTTAAAGGAGTACCTAAATCAAGGGTTTATAGGCTAATTCGAAAAAAAGAGATAAGAGTGAACAGAAGCCGAGCAACTGCTTCAACGAAGCTTTCTCTAGGCGATGAAGTGAGATTGCCTCCAATTACAGTTAATCCAAAGAAAGAGCAGTTCGCCGATCCCTCGTTAAATCTTGAGCGCCTGATCATTTTTGAAAATGACGAATTAATGGTGGTCAACAAACCGGCCGGTCTGGCTGTTCACGGTGGCTCGTCAGTCAAATTCGGTTTGATAGAAAGCTTAAGAGCTAGTCGAGAGAATGAGCGGTCTAAAGAAAGGCTCGAGCTAATTCATAGGCTTGATAAGGATACTTCAGGATGTCTTATGATATCAAAAAAGCGCTCTCACCTGGTTTTTTTGCAAAATTTGCTCCGTAAACCGGGAAGCATAAAAAAAAGGTATACAGCGCTTGTTCATGGAAACTGGCCAGACGGGTTAACTGATATTGATCAACCGCTGAAGACGTTCTCTAATCAGGGACGTGAGCGTTGGACAAAGGTGAGTGAATCAGGAAAAAACGCGAAAACTACTTTTAGAAAATTGTTTGGAACCGAAGACTTTTCTTTGATCGAAGCGTTTCCAAAAACTGGAAGAACCCATCAAATTAGAGTCCACACGCTCTGGGCTCGTCACCCGATAGTCGGAGATGTAAGGTATGGTGATAAATTCAAGGAAGTGGTCATGGGTCTAAATTTGCGCCTGATGCTCCATGCAACGCAAATCTCAATACCGGAAAATACGCAAGTTGGGAAATTAGATATTGAATGTCCCCTGCCTGCAGAATTTGCCATGACAATAGGTAGTACTATAAAAAGAAGCAAAAACAATAAGGTGGAGAGTGTTTCAGAACAAAAATCATGACATTTGGATGCCGAAGAAAGCCGTTGGTTCCTGTCCGGATGTAAGATGAACGAGTAATACAAATTGGTTTCATTAAATTCAAAAATAATAAGTCGAACAGTTTTAGTTTCTATTAAGCCTAATCGGCTTTTTGGCGCTTTATTTCTGTGAGTTACCTATT
>JAYYDI010000138.1:0-12743 GCA_036161055.1 Pseudomonadota bacterium | reverse complement strand
TTTGGGTCTGGCGATAGTATTGGTAGTGGAAAGAACGCCTCCAACCAATCGCCTTTTTTATTTTTGGTACCCAGACCAAAGGCAAGTGCGAACATTTGATAGCTCTCTCAAACAAATTTCTCCATTATACGTGCATGTGGCTTGTATAACTAAATTAGTTTCATGAATTATTGATGAAATGCTTTATTCGTCTGGCCGCCTCTATGCACTCCTCGAGAGGTTGCACAAGGGCAAGTCTGACTCTATTTTTCCCTGGATTGCCGGAAACAGTATCTCTCGACAGAAAACTGCCAGGGAGAATTTTTGTATTAGTGTCTTCATAAAGATCGATGCTAAATTGTGTGTCTGAGGCAGGTGTCTCAGGCCAAAGAAAGAAACCGCATTCTGGTCGAGGAACGGACAGGACTGTTTCGAGAATCTTAACTACTTTCGATACTTTTTCTCGATATAAGCTTCGGTTTTTTGCTACGTGATCTTCGTCTGCCCAAGCAAGTGCACTAACAAATTGATGATGCAACGGCATCGCGGAGCCATGGTAGGTCCTGTAGAGAAGGAAATTTTCGATTAATTCTGCATCTCCAGCTACGAAACCTGATCTGAGGCCAGGAAGGTTAGATCTTTTGGAAAGGGAGTTGAAGACCAAACAGTTTTTGTAGCTCCTCCTATTTAATTTATCACAGGCCTGCAGTATTCCTGGCGGTGGTAAGTTCTCTTTATGATAAATTTCTGAGTAGCACTCATCCGATACGATCACGAAATTGTGCTCATCGGAGAGTTCAATAAGATATTCCATTGTTTCCAACGAAATAACGGCCCCACTCGGATTCCCCGGTGTGCAAATGTATAAAAGTTCGCACTTTGCCCACGTCGATGCATCTACTTCCTCGAAATTAGGCAGAAAATTAGTGTCTTCAAAACAATTAATGAAATACGGATCGCTCCCTGCAAGTATTCCTGCGCCTTCGTATATTTGGTAAAAAGGATTGGGCATTAATACTAAACCAGTTGATTTGTGCGATAGAATGCATTGGGCTATTGCAAAAAGCGCTTCTCTTGTACCGTTAACTGGCAGTATCTGTCTCTCTGGATCTATTGAAGATTTAAGGTTGTAGCGCTTACCTAGAAATTTGGCAACACTATCCCTTAATGACCTCAAGCCACGTGTAGCCGGGTATGAACCCAATGCCGCTGATAATTTGCTCGAGTCTTGAAAAAATTCTAATACAAAATCAGGTGGGCTATGCTTAGGTTCACCAATCGTTAAAGTTATTGCCCTATCCCTCGACCTTGTTGACTTGCCGTCTAGCAGATTAGCCAGTCTTTGAAAAGGATAGGCTTGCAGCCTTTTGAGTTCTTTATTCATTTTTTGTTCATTAGTTTTTGTACGTGATTATCTAGAGATTCTTGAAGAGCCAATTTTAATTGATCGGCTTTTGATTGCTCTAGTCCTAAACTAATCGAGTTGGATGAGACATAAAATATGTCTTCAACTTTTTCTCCGAGAGTAGTTATTCGGGCCGATACGATCTCTATGTCAAACTTTTTAAAAGATTCCCCAATGACCGCTAGGATGCCAGGCCGATCTGCCGTGGTGACTTCTATAGCCCACAAGTTCTCCCGATTCTTTTTGTTAATACTGACTATAGTTTTGCTTATGAACTGTTCAATGGCGGATTGTCTAAATGGTAAATATCTCGACTTGTTTTCTGGTTTTTCAATAGAATCTTCGATCTGAGATCGTATTCTCTCGATCCTAGTTTCATTGTCTCCCACCGATAGCCCATTTTTTTCAAGGACTGCAAAAGAATTAAATGTCTTTTTATTATCTTTTGACGTTGCGATTCTCGCATCAACAACATTGAGTTGGAGTTCGTCAATCGATGAAATAATGGAAGTGAATAAGTCTTTTCGATTTTTCGTATGAACAAATATTTGGGTATAACCCGAATCGCTGGCTTCAGAATTGTCATTCCTCACTAAAACTATCGGCTTCTCCGAATTAGGTTCTTGTATAATTGCGTTTGTGTGCCAAGTAATGTCGCTCACCCTTTCTTTCAGAAAGTATTCGTCATCAACTCGAGTCCAAACCCTCTCGATTTCGCTGCAATCTAAGCCTTGTTGTTCCAGAAGTGTCATCGCTCTGTGTCTCGTATCCTCGAGATATTCTTTTCTGTCAATAACCATTGCTAGACCTTTTCTCAGGGTCCGTTTGGTCTCGAAGTATAGTTGGTTCATTAACGATGCTCGCCATCCATTCCAAAGATTTGGGTTTGTCGCGTTCATGTCAGCGACAGTCAACGCGTAGAGATAATCTAATCTTGTTTGATCTCCAACAAACTTAGCGAAGTTATGAATGATATTCGGATCTTGTATGTCTTCGCGCTGCGCCGTAGTCGACATCACTAAGTGGTTTTCAACAAGCCAACATACCAAATTTGTATCCCAGAGAGGTAGCCGATGGTTTACACAAAATTGTTTTACTATTGTCGTGCCAATTTTAGAGTGGTCGCCCTTTAAACCCTTCCCTAGGTCATGGTAAAACCCGGCAATGTATAGTAGTTCTATTCTTGGAAGTCGCGAATGAATGTGAGCTGCAATTGGAAATTTTTGCTCATTATTTTTGTACCTAAACTTTCTCATATTGCGAACTACCTGAAGCGTGTGCGCATCGACCGTATAACTATGAAAAAGGTCGAATTGCATGTGCCCGATTACCCGCTGGAACTCTGGCAGGTATGCGCCTAAGATCCCCCACCGACTCATTCTCCTCAGCTGGGTAAATAAATGATTAGGCGCGCTTAAAATTTTTAGAAAAGTGGCATTATTATTTGGATCTGCCCTAAACTCATCGTTAATCAAATGAATATGTTTTTGCGCGAGTCTTATAGTGGAAGAACTAAACCCCTTTACGCGGCTGTCCCTGGCTGCCCAAAGAAACATTTCAAATAATGCGCTGGGTGAGTTTTGAAATGCTGAAGGCGAAGATAATTCAATCAGATTGTTGACTATATTAAAATTGGTATCCAGTTTGATTATGTTCTTGTTTTTACTGTGTTCCCATATTTCTTCCTCGAAATATTTCATTAAGGTTTCATTAACCGTGTTTACGGTTGACGCTCGAATATAATAGTCCTTCATGAATTGCTCTACCGCAAGCTGATCTTTATCGTGGTAGTTCATGTGTTTTGCTAAGGACTGTTGGTGAGAAAAAAGGAGACGATTCTCGTCTCGTCCTGTAATTATGTGCAATCCGAACCTTACCTTCCACAAGAAAGCTCTGGCCTCAACAAGGCTCTCATATTCCAAAGAACTTATTATTTGCTTTCCTACTAATTCCATAAGATCTTTTGTCGCGAAGGTGCGTGTTGCTATCCACTGCAAGGTCTGAATATCTCGCAAGCCGCCGGGGGATGTTTTGACATTAGGCTCAAGCGAATACTCTGTATAGTCCGATTTTTCATGTCTAATCTTTTGCTCGTTTGCTTTAGCTAAATAGAATTTCTTTTTTTGCCAAATTTTTTTGGGGTGGAGTAACGCATCAAGTTTTTGCAGCAAAATTAAGTTCCCTCGAATAACTCTAGCTTCGCTCATTGAAGTCAAGCTTGTTACGTCTGATAAAGCTTCCTGCTTGCAGTCTCTCAATGAGCGTACGCTGTGTCCTACGTTCAGCCCGACATCCCAAAGAAGAGTTACAAAGCTTTGGATATTATCCTTATTTAAATGAACATCATTTCTTTCTAAAAGAATAAGAATATCGATGTCTGAATGTGGGAGTAACTCTTTTCTGCCAAATCCGCCTACCGCAAGCAAAGATATCCTAGATTTGCGCCAGCTTTTATTATTTTCTGTCCAACTGAATTCGTCCCAAGCTAGACCTAGTACTTCGCTAATAAAATTCGAGTATTCGTTAATTATTATCTTGGTTTCCGAGTTTTCGTAAAATGCGAAACTAAGTTTTGCTTTGGCAGCCCTTATAGCCTCTTTAAGCGGAAAAACTCTGTTTACGGGATTCGCGAGGCTAACTTTAAGTTGGGTCAAAGTTTCCTCAAACATTATTTAATTGCACCTTTCGATCGAGTCGTCTTTTCTCCAAGTTAAAATCTCATAACCGGTATCTGTGACTAGAACGGTGTGTTCCCATTGCGCAGTTAGTTTGTGGTCCTTTGTTACAACCGTCCAGTTATCTGGTAAAAGTTTTACGGCCGGTTTGCCAGCGTTTATCATGGGCTCAATCGTGAAAACCATTCCGGGAAGAAGTTCTGGCCCAGTTCCTTTCCTTCCATAATGCAATATCTGAGGTTCGTCGTGAAACACCCTTCCTATCCCATGCCCACAGTATTCTCGCACTACTGAAAATCTGTTTCTCTCTGCATGCTCCTGAATAACGGCTCCAATATCGCCGACGTGCCCCCCAGGCCGGACCGCTTGAATTCCGCGATAAAGTGATTCTCTACAAACCTCCGTCAAACGATTGGCCAGTTTGCTCGTATTCCCTACCAGAAAGGTTTTACTGGTATCTCCGTGGAATCCGTTTTTCTTTAAGGTAACGTCAACATTTATTATGTCACCGTCCTTTAGAATTTTTTTCTCGCTTGGAATGCCGTGGCAAACAACGTGGTTGACAGATGTACAAATTGATTTTGGGAACCCTCGATAATTCAGTGGCGCAGGGATAGCATTTTGTATTTCGGTTGTATATTGGTGACAGATCTGATTCAGTTTTTCTGTGCTGACTCCGGGTTTTACAAACTCTTCCAACATCTCCAATTGTTCGGCTGCTAGTCGTCCTACAAGCCTCATTTTATCGATGTCTTCTAAAGACTTTATCTCAATGGTCATAAAGGGCGCTTAAATTAAAACGTAAATTCTAGCAGATATTCCCAGTTTTATGGGTGGAGTTTTGACCGAGCTCTGAGTAGTTGGTTTGTGGTGTTTTTATACCGAAGGCACTCTTCGCAAAAAAGAGTTTTATTCAGCAAATTGGCTGGAATTGTGGTATAACACACGCCTCAGTCGCTTTGACTAGAAAATTCTCACAGAAGTCGACACATAGTTTGGGTGCCGTCCTTACGGAATGGTTGGATTATGGGGCTTTTGGAGGCATAACCCAAGACAAAAAACGGAGATGCTATGTCTAGTGTATCTATGAAGGAATTATTAGAGGCCGGTGTTCATTTTGGCCATCAAAAAAGATATTGGAACCCAAAGATGTCTAAATTCATTTTTGGCGTTAGAAACAACATTCACATCATAAATCTTGAACAAACCGTTCCTGCAATAAATGCGGCGGCAGAGTTTGTTAGCGGTCTTGTTGAGAGAAATAACAAGATCTTATTTGTAGGAACGAAACGAAGTGCAAGCAAAGTCATAAAAGAAGAAGCAGAACGATGCGGAATGCCATATGTCGACAAGCGATGGCTGGGAGGCATGTTAACCAATTACAAAACAATAAGGCAATCCATCCGGCGATTGAGGGATTTAGAAACGCTATCTACTGATGGCACATTCGATAAGCTCACTAAAAAAGAGGCGTTGTCGCTCCAGAGAGATTTGGAAAAGCTTGAGGCTAGCTTGGGAGGAATTAAAGATATGGGAGGGCTGCCCGACGCAATTTTTGTCGTTGATGTTGACTACGAAAATATTGCGATTACGGAGGCGAGGAAGTTGGGTATCCCCGTGATTGGAGTTGTAGACACTAATAGCTCTCCTGATGGAATTGATTACGTTATCCCCGGCAATGACGATGCTATTCGTTCAATAAAACTTTTTGTTTCTGTATTAGCGGACGCTGCATTGTCTGGTAAAGAAAAGCGTGATGGAGTTATACGTCCAGACGATTTTGTTGAAATCGAGGAAACCTCAACAGCAGAAAAGCTTAACAATGAAGACCAGGCCCCTGAGAGGACTGAGATTGATGAACCAGTGGCTGAGTCTGGCGAAACGCAGACCGAAACAAAAGAGGTAGATTCTTAAACATTAAGAAGAGGATACAAGTTATGGCAGGGATTTCGGCTTCGGCGGTAAAAGAATTACGGGAGAGAACTGGCCTTGGAATGATGGATTGCAAAAATGCCTTAGTCCAGGCTTCAGGTGATATGGAGCTCGCGATTGAGACTCTGCGGAAATCAAGTGGCATGAAAGCAGCCAAAAAAGCCGGGAGGATAGCTGCAGATGGAATCATCAGCAGCATGGTAGAAAACGGCTTTGGAGTTATAGTGGAAGTCAACTGTGAAACAGATTTTGCGGCGAAGAACGATGATTTTTTGGCTTTCGCTGATAGCGTTACACAACAAGTCTTCGAAAGAAGAAGTAGTGAGCTCGCGTCAATTGATTTTGAGGATGTGAGGGAGAAGCTGGTTCAAAAGATCGGGGAGAACATCACGGTTAGAAGATCGGAGATGATAGAAGATGAAGGTGCAATCGTTTCAAAATATATACATGGGAATAAAAAGATTGGCGTACTCCTTGCGATCGAGGGGGGAGAAGATGCGCTCGCCCAAGATATAGCGATGCACATAGCAGCAATGAACCCTTTGGTAGTTTCTCCTGAGCAGGTATCACCCGAGATTTTAGATAAAGAAAGAGAAATATACAGGGCCCAAGCAGAGGAATCTGGCAAGCCTCAGGAAATAGTTGAAAAAATGATAGAGGGAAGAATCAAAAAGTATCTTGCGGAAATAAGCCTAACGGAACAGCCTTTCGTGAAAGATGGTGAGAAGAAAGTTGGTGATCTTTGTTCGTCCTCGGGTGCCCGAATTGTTCGGTTTGTTCGTTATGAGGTTGGGGAAGGGATCGAAAAAGAAGAGGACGACTTTGCTGCGGAAGTCCAAAGACAATTAGCCGATTAAATACAATCAAGGTCGAAAAATGCCCCCCAAGAAACCTACACCAAAATACGGAAGAATTCTTTTAAAACTATCTGGAGAAGCGCTCGGCGCCGGTGGACTCGGTATAGACCCTAGCGTTCTGGATCGAACTGCCCTTGAAATTGGACAGCTTGTTGGCATTGGGGTAGAGGTTGGCATGGTTATAGGGGGAGGGAATCTTTTTAGAGGCGCTACTTTGCATGCTGCTGGCTTAGATAGAGTTACTGGAGATCACATGGGCATGCTAGCCACCGTTATGAATGCTTTAGCAATGAGAGATGCCTTGGAAAGAGCGAATATTCAAACAAACGTAATGTCGGCAATCCCGATGAGCGGTGTTGTGGAGCACTATGACAGAAGAATGGCGATACGACATTTAGAGGCAGGAAACGTTGTCATTTTTTCGGCTGGAACAGGAAATCCTTTTTTTACGACTGACTCTGCTGCCTGCGTCAGAGGGATTGAGATAGACGCTGACATGGTGCTGAAAGCGACTCGTGTTGATGGCGTTTACTCCGCTGATCCTCTAAAAGATCCGTCAGCAGCAAAATTTGAGTCCCTCTCATATGATGAAGTTTTGGAAAAGCAATTGGGAGTGATGGACCTGACTGCAATATGCCTTGCGAGAGATCACAAGATGCCACTTCGCGTATTTGCGATGAAAGATAGTGGTGCATTGAGAAATGCAGTAATTTTAGGGGAAGGAGGAACTTTAGTTTCATAAAGCGCTGAGGTTAATAGAAATACGGATGATTAAAGAAATAATAGAGGACGCTGAAAAGCGAATGGAAAAGTCCCTCAATTCGCTTGAGGTTGCGTTTGCAAAAATTAGGACAGGGCGAGCTCATCCAAGCTTATTGGATGGAATTATCATTTCTTATTTCGGAACTGATACTCCCATAAATCAAATTGCTAATATTTCAGTTGAGGAAGCCAGAAGTTTGATTATTTCTCCATGGGAGAAACAATTAATTCCTGAGATAGAAAAAGCTATCTTAAAGTCTGATCTCGGACTCAACCCGAGCAGCTCATCAGATTCCATTCGGCTTCCCATGCCTCCACTGACAGAAGAAAACAGGCGAGACCTTGCCCGCATTGCTAAATCTGAAGCTGAGAATGCTAGGGTCGCGGTCCGCAATATTCGACGAGATGCAAATGGAGACTTAAAAGAATTCCTTAGAGAAAAAGAAATCACAGAGGACGAGCTGCGCCGAGGAGAAGAGGCTATTCAAAAACTCACAAACGCCAAGATAGCAAAAGTCGAGATCGCATTGACAGCCAAAGAAGCTGATCTGATGGAATTTTGAGGAAGTATACAGAGCTTCAAGCTCGAGTCATGACTGCTTTAGTTAGTGCCCTGATAGCGGTTCCTTGCCTATTCATTTTTCCAGACGTTTTCTTTTACGTTTTCATTTCTATGGTTTTCGGGGTTTGCGCTTGGGAATGGGGTAACCTCGCTGGGCTCTCATCTTTTGGATCTATTTTTTACGGGGTCGCATTAGCAGGTTTGATTGCGTTATCCATCTTAATAAAAATCCCGTTTTTTTGGATAATTTCGGCGGGGCTTGTTTGGTGGGGTTTCTCTTTGTATCCCATCATTGTTTATCCCAAGCTCAGACCTTTTTGGTCCAAGACTCTTCCATTGGTATTGGTCGGTACAATTGTGTTGGTCCCAAGTTTTTTTGCAATTCTTGCTCTGAAAAGCCATCAGATCGCTAACGCATTAATCCTGAGTCTTTTAGTTTTTGTGTGGGGGGCTGATACAGGCGCTTTTTTTATCGGTAAGTTAATGCGGGGCACCAAACTTTGTCCTCGGGTGAGTCCAGGAAAAACTTGGTCGGGGTTGCTTGGGGGCGCAATTGTAGTTTTTGTTTTAAGTTTGTTTGTGTTTTCTCTCTTCGACGAAATTCATGCTTGGTTTCGAGACAGTTATTTTTTCGTTTTGTTCGCCCTTCTTGTTGCAGGTGTATCTGTTCTTGGTGATCTTACCGTTAGTATGTTTAAACGATCTCGACAGATCAAAGACACTGGAAGGCTTCTTCCCGGACATGGAGGTTTTCTTGATAGATTGGATAGCTTATTATCTGCTAGTTGTGTATTTGCGATATTGGTTTCATTGATGCAACCCTATTCTGCTGCTGTTTAGAATATACCGTCAGGACTTGCTACGTGAGTGACTTCATACAATCTGTATTCGCCCTTCTAGCGACATTTACAATTCTTGTTACGGTTCATGAACTCGGTCATTATGTGGTGGCGCGTCTATTTGGCGTGCATGTTTTAAGATTCAGTCTCGGTTTTGGAGCACCTGTTTATAAAACATCGTTGGGCAAGAATCCGTCTCGAAACCCCTCGGAGAACGATGAGCCTGAATTTGCTCCCACAGAATTTATTCTTTCCGCAATACCACTTGGTGGTTATGTTAAATTTCTTGATGACCGAGAACAAAAGGTCTCCGCGGAATTTTTGAGCTTTTGTTATAACCACAAAGATGCTTGGCAGCGAATCGTAATCGCAGCTGCAGGACCGATAGCTAATTTTCTCCTAGCGATTTTGTGTTATTGGTTTTTGTTTATGGGCGGAGAAGCAGGCGTCTCTCCGGTCTTAGGGTCCATGGATTCTGAATCGATGGCATCAAAATCGGGTTTAAAAGCCAACCAAGAGATCATTCAGATCGATTCTCAAAAGACAAAGACCTGGGGGGAGGTCAACATTCGATTATTGAATCGTTTAGGAGAAACCGGTGAAATTGTCTTTACCGTGAAAAATAACGACACTGCATACTTGTCTGTGCATCGTGTTCCCATCTCCAACTTTTTATCAAACTCAGACGAGCCTAATCCTGTTACCGCCCTTGGCTTAGTTTTAAGCAAACCGCCACAGCAGGCAAAAATAGGAGACCTCACCAATGACGGGAGAGCTTGGGAGGGGGGGCTAAGAAGAGGCGATGTGATCAAAAAAGTAGATAGCGAACCAATTTACAATTGGAAGGATTTTGTTTATGTAGTCCAAGCAAATCCAGAGAAAAGTTTGCTTTTGAAAATCGAAAGAAACGGGCTACCCCAGAATATAATTCTTGTACCAGAGCGCAAAAGTAAAAATATGCCAATTGGATATATTGGGGCTTCGTCCGAGCAAATTGAATGGCCAAAGGAACGAATTGTGGTAGAAGAATATTCTTTAACAGGTTCGCTATCAAAAGCTATTCAAAAGACTTTTGAAGTTGTTGGCTTTACCTTAGATAGCCTCAAAAAGATGGTTCTAGGTCTTATTTCCACTAAGAATTTGAGCGGTCCGATTACTATAGCCAGTGTTGCAAACGATACTGCCGAAAGTGGGATCGCCAGTTATATTTCCTTCATCGCGTTGCTTAGTATCTCGCTGGGCGTTATCAATTTGCTTCCGATTCCGATGCTAGATGGAGGCCATATTTTGTATTACATGATTGAGGTGTTGAGAGGTAAGCCAATACCAGAAAGAATCCAAAATTTCGCCGCCCAGGTAGGGATATTTGTACTTTTTGGTATAATGTCGCTTGCAATATACAACGATATCACTAGGGTCCTGGGGTAACTTGAACACATTCCGGCTTCCAAGACATACTCTCGCCAGATTTTTTTTGGTAGTTCTAATTCTCTTCTGGAGCAACTTAGTTAGTGGTTTCATTATCTCTGACATTCGACTTGAGGGATTGCAAAGAGTTTCTGCAGGTACCGTTTTTGGGGCGATATCTTATGGTATCGGAGATAGCGTTGGGCTGTCGGAGATGCAAGACATTGCTCGCTCAGTTTTTAAAACTGGATCCTTCGACGACGTGCAAATCGGTAGGGACGAAAATGTTCTAGTAATTATATTGAAAGAAAGGCCCTCGATTGACTCCATTGAGTTTGAAGGGAACAAAGCAATAAAAACGGAGGCCCTAAAAGAAGGGCTACAGGGCTCTGGCCTGTCCGAGGGACAGATCTTTAAAAAGGTTACGCTTGATCAAATTGCTTCTGATCTAGAGAGGCAATACGTTTCGCAAGGTCGATATGACGCCACAGTTGAAGCGACCGTGGAGCAACTTTCGAGAAATCGTGTTGCTATAAAAGTAGATATATATGAAGGCAGTGTTTCAGGACTTCGGCATATTAATATTATCGGGAATTCGGCCTTTAACGATGAAGAGCTTCTTGATCTTTTGGAATTGCGAATCCCTAAGTTCTTCTCCTTTTTTTCTAAAGACGATCAATACTCTCGAGAAAAGTTTCAAAGTGACATTGAAGCTCTAGAGTCCTTTTATCTGGATAGGGGTTACCTTAACTTTCGAATTGATTCGACTCAGGTTTCCGTAGCACCTAACATGGAAGATGTTTACATTACAATTAACTTAACAGAGGGAGAGGTATACAGCGTCTCGGGCGTTGAGATAGCTGGAGAGCTTCGAGATATACCAGAAAGTAGCATTCGTGCTCTTATTTTGGGAGCAGAAGACAAAATCTTCTCCCGACGCTTGATGACTTCCAGCGAAGAAAGAATTGAAGCGGCTCTGGGGAACGCTGGGTATACCTTCGCGACGGCAAAAGGGGAGCCCGTTCCGGACGAGAAGGGCAATTCCGTAGTTATAAAATACTTCATTGACGCTGGTAAGCGTGCGTATGTTAGGCGTGTCAACTTCAGTGGAAATACGGTAACTCAGGATCACGTTCTTCGAAGGGAAATGAGGCAAATGGAGAATGGTTGGGCTTCAACCGCGATGATAGAAGGCTCAAAGATCAGGTTACAGCGCTTGGGCTTTTTCAAAGAGGTTAACGTAGAGACGCCCGCGGTCCTTGGGATGGAGGATCAGATCGATGTAAATTTCACTGTTGAAGAGCAACCTTCAGGATCGATTTCGGCGACGGTAGGTTATGCAGAGAATAGAGGTTTGATTCTTGGTCTGGGTTACCAAGAATCGAATGTATTTGGTACCGGAAACAGTATAAATGTCGGAGTTAACCGAAGCGATTTCCAAACTTCTCTTAGTCTTTCGTTCTTTGACCCTTATTTCACTGTCGATGGGGTAAGTCGTGGGTACTCTATTTCATACAGAAAAAGTGACTTTGAAGATTTTAACGTCGCTAGCTTCTCCACGGACAGCATCGGAGCAAACGTAAGTTTTGGGTATCCGATCTCAGAAATCTCTAGAATAAATTTCAATTTAGGATTTGAGAATACTCAGATCGAAGAAGGAATAATTCCTGCGAGGGAAATCTCCGAATTTTTAGACAGAGAGGGAAGCGAGTTCAACCTGATAACTGTGCAAGCATCTTACAGAATGTCTGCCTTGAACCGCGGATTATTGCCAACAGGTGGCAGGTCGCAATCAATTTCTTTCGATATGACTATTCCCGGTAGTGAATTGGAGTTCTATCGTATTAACTATAACGGCCAAATATTTTTTCCTTTATTTGATCCCTTCGTTCTAAGATTGAGAACGGACTTGGGATATGGAGGCACCTACGGAGATACCAAGACTTTTCCGTTTTACAAACATTTTTTTGCTGGGGGCATGGGATCGGTTCGGGGATTTGATGGCAACTCGTTGGGGCCAAGGTCCACGCCATCGCCGCAGGATAGATTTAATGATCCTGATCCTATTGGGGGGAACGTGTTGATAGAGATAAGCGCTGAGATACTTTTCCCTCTGCCGTTTGTCGAGGATCAAAGTCAAATGCGTTCGGTGTTGTTTTTTGATGCGGGTAATGTCTTTAACACTAATTGTCCAAAAGTCAGTGTCTATTGTTTGGATGTTGATGAGGGTGAGCTTAGATACAGTGCTGGAATCGCTTTTACATGGATAACTGGTTTCGCGCCTCTAAGCTTTGCGTTGTCTTTTCCGATAAACGAAAAAGAGGG
>JAYYDI010000137.1:0-7290 GCA_036161055.1 Pseudomonadota bacterium | reverse complement strand
TACGACAGCGAATCGTTCGCTCTTTTTTTGCCGTCAACCTCCGTAGAAGATCTTTTGCTAGGAGTAGATTTCGTCAAGAGCTTTTCAGTAATTCCTGTAAAAACAATAGACACACTCGATAGTTTTAAAATGAAAGGGCAGATAAAAGATCTAATTACCCTTGCAGATAAAAATTCATCGTTTTCTAGAATAGTTACGAACTTTTCAGAACTTGAAATAGAAAAATCATCCAGCTTTCCAAAAATAAAGGGATTTAACGGGTTTTTGAATTTTGAGAAAAACTTGGGGTATCTTGATTTTTACAATAAAGACTTTTCGGTTGATCTCGGTATGTTATTTCCTGATGTTTGGAGGTTTTCTGAGGGGAGGGGAAGGCTTGCCTACGAAATTGATGGTGAAAATATAAAGTTACGTAGCGGGTTGCTTAATTTGAAAGATGGCAATACCAACGGTAGTGGCAAGTTCTCTCTTACTCTCAATGATAATGATGCATTGAAAAATTGGGGTTTGGTGGTTGGTGTTACCGAAGGCGATCTTAAGAAAAGCGCAAGGTTTATTCCTAAAAAATCGACCAAAGTTTTGAGAGAGTGGCTAAAGACCACTAACTTGTCAGGCGTCGGGAAACAAATCGGCATCACTGTTCATGGTGCGTTTGGAGAGAATTCACCTGGAATACGGAAATCGCATGATGTTTTTGTGTCTTTTGACGGATTGTCGCTAGATTATGCAAAGAATTGGCCCGGGTTTAAAAACGCGATCGGAACTATGAATGCGAACAGTTATTCTGTCTCTATGAACAACGCGAACGGGGTTCTATACAACACCGATTTACAAAAGGTTTCTCTAATGTTGCCTTTGGATAGAGGGAATCGGATTGAGGAGATTCAGATTAGTATCCTCTCAGACGGGCCTTTAAATGATGGGATTCGGTTATTAAGAGATACTCCCTTAAATTCGTATACCAGAGGCTTTACCTCGACCTGGAAGGGAGAAGGAAATATCATTTCCAAGACTGATTTAGTAATTCCTATGGCCTTTAAATCGAGCGAGACAAAGGTGACTACGCAGATCGACCTCTCTAACAATTTTTTATCGATAGAGGATTTAGATCTCTACTTTTCTGACCTTAATGGGTCTCTCAATTTCAATAATAGATCTGGTTTTTACGCGGAAAACTTAAAAGCTAAGCTCTTCAATCGTCAAATAAAAGGCACTGCAGTGACCGATAATTTTGGCGGTTCAAGATTTGTTTTGTTCAAAGCGGCGGGGTCGGTGAGGAGCGATGATGCTTATGAGTGGACTGGCCAGCCACTTTTGTACAAGACCTCGGGAGATTTAAACTACGATTTAAATCTTTATTTTCCTCTAGAGAATAAAGGTGAGGATCTAAAAATTGAATTCTTTTCAAATTTAATTGGTTTCAAATCGACTCTTCCTCAACCCTTCGATAAATCAGAGTCAAGTGTAAAAAAAAATTTTACTTATAAAAAAACTCTGAGCGGATCCGAGGTTTTTACTGATCTAATTTTCGGCGATTCTTTCAGAGCAAAGTTGAAGTCAAAAGAGGGAGGCATCGTCGGGGGGGAGGTGCTTATTAGCGATGTCTATAAAACTCTAAATACTGACCGGCCACTAGAAATCAGGGGTACTTTGCCAAATCTAGATATTGACAGCTGGATCTCAACTTTATCTGATCTTCCAAAAATCGGAACTTCGAAAGATTTGTTTGACTATGACATCAGATTTGGTGAGGCGGATATAAAGGCAGAAAAATTGATTGCGGGCGGAATCACCTTTGGAAATACCCAGATTGGTGTCACTCGTAATCTTGATTCTTGGACCGGCTCCTTTAGCAACGAGAGATTGATCGGCCAATTGGAGTTATGGGATAAAGAATCTAAACCAATGGCCATTCATTTAGATAGGTTGATCCTTGATCCAATTTCTTCAGAAAAACAAATTTTCAGTGGTAGTGATAAACCGTCGCTCATTTCAAAATACAGCTTCTCCAGCGATCTAATCAGAATATCGGGAAAAGATTTAAAAGATGTTTCTTTTGAATACTCAAAAAGCAATTACGAGAGTAAATTAAGTGAGCTGAGCGCGACTCTTGGATCTCTGACTATTGATAATGCAATTGTTTCGTGGAATAGCGGTGTGAAAAAACAAACTTCATTTTTCAAGGGAAATTTTGAGATTTCCAACCTGATGGAAACGAAGGACCTCTTGAACTTTACGTCTGCCTTGGAACGGGGCGAGTTAGCAGCCAGTGCGGAACTTTCCTGGGAGGGAAACCCTGCGGAAATGAATCCAAAAATTATTGAGGGACAAATGATATTTCAAAATGGAAGTGGGCGATTTGTTCAAGAGCAGGATCAACCTGTCCTTAAGTTTCTTAGTTCATTTCATGTCCCATCCTTGTTTCGAAGAATGCTAGGAAGGGAGGATATAAACGAAAGTGACCAAGGCTTTAATTTTACCGACCTTGAGGGAACGATAAGATTAGATAAGGGTAAAGTCTCCATACAAGAACCCTTAATTGTTCGAGCATCAGGTGGAAAGTTCAAATTCGGAGGATACCTAGATTGGGAGCGAGATATAGTTGATACCGATTTAATAGTCACACTACCAGTCGGAAATACATTTCCATGGGCTGGCTTAGTTATCGGTGGTCCGCTTTCTATGGCGGGGGTGCTTGCAACTCAGAAATTTCTTTTGGAAGATCGGTTCGATCAATTAAGTAGTGCGAAGTATAAAATCTCGGGGCGCATTGATAGTCCAGATTTCGAATTCATTTCTATTTTTGATGATAACGTTCGTGGTGGAAAAAACTAAGAGCGCCTCACTCTAAACAATTTAGCCGGTTTTAGCAGACAGCTCCTTTGCGTTTCGAAGAACTTTGAATAATTCTCTATAGTTTCTTCGACTTCCAGCCTCGTCTTCTTGCTGAGCCAAATTGATCAAGGTCCTCATTTTCCTCATATCGATGTTTGGACAACTATCTTTTAGAGACTCAAATGCCTCTTCTTGATTGCTTAAGAGTCTTTCACGCAGGATTTCAATCTCACGAAAACTCTGGTTTTTCGCCGTCTTTGAATTTTTTAACCTAGCAAGGTCTTCCGTAGCGAATAAGAAATCTTGTTTCGATAGAAATTTCACTATGTGCTGTCGTTGCCTTTTTTTTGCACTTCCCTTTTTGATTCTCTGAAGCTCAATAATCTTTTGTTTTAACCTTTGGTCTAACGATACTTCTAACTCTTTCAAAGACAGGGCCTCTAGTTCTTTCACGATAGATAGCAACTCAGACATTTCTCTCTTCTTTTGCGATTTGCTCGGTTTCTCAAATTCCTCTTCCTTCTGCTTCGTCAAAAAAGGAGCTCCTTCTGAGTAAAGTTCATCATGTTAAGACTTTTGTCGTCTAATATTCCTTCGAAGAGATTGGGATAAATAGTTTAATCATTTGTGAAAATTTCTCTATGTCGAAGTTGAACATTGTCATACTTCTTTTGATAAATCTCGTACAGAACCCTGGAAACAAGGACTGAACGATGTCGACCACCGGTGCACCCTATAGCCACAGTTAAGTAACTCCTGCTTGCATCCAAGAATCTGGGTATCCAACGATCAAGAAAGTGTGAAATGTCCTCACACATCTCGTTGAAAAATGGCTGTCTCCTCAGATAAGCCTCAACTTCTTTATCGAGGCCTGAAAGCTCACGAAGATTGCTTTCCCAGTGAGGATTTGGGAGCGAACGGACGTCAAAAACTAGATCCGCATCTAAAGGCACCCCTCTTTTATATGCAAAGGACTGGAAAGACAGAGCAAAAGAATCATTGCCTCCTTGGACCTTTGTCTTGATTGAGTTTCTCAAGTCGTGAATAGTCAAGTTTGTTGTATCTATTGTGAGAGCGGCCAACTCTGATATAGGGTCGAGTAAAGAACTTTCTAAATCTAGAGCTTCCTTAAGGCCTCGTTCTTTGCTTGACAGAGGATGTTTGCGCCTTGTTTCGCTAAATCTTTTTACTAAAGTATCGCTAGTCGAATCCAAAAAAATAATCAATGGAGATAGATCAGATTTTTTTAATCTTTCCCAAAAAGAGGGAAATAAAGCTAGATCTTTAGGTATGTTCCGAGCATCTATGCTCACAGCAGCTTTATCTATTTTTTCATCGTCGTTCAATTTCTGTATAAGCGGAGTAAGCAGCGTAACTGGGAGATTGTCTATACAAAAATACCCAGAATCTTCGAGGACATTCAGTGAAGTGCTTTTGCCGGACCCGGATCTTCCGCTTATTATAATCAGTGATAACATTTGTCGATTTGCTCGGTTGTGCAGATGTTAAACTCAGGAGCAGTTGATTTGATCCTAAAGCTGTCGCGTTTGCTATTATAATCTCAAAACGTTGCGTTGGTCTTCTTTGCCTCGCTCATCTAAAACTCAAGTTAAGGACACGAATTTCTAAACGCAAATGGAAAAAGGCTTATTGAGAGTCCGAAACGACACATCTCCCTATATCAGTTGTTTTCGCTCGTTCGACGGAGGTATTCTTAGGATGTCTCGATACTTGGCAATTGTTCGTCTTGCAACCGTTATATTTTTTTTGGCAAGGAGGCTACACAGCTTGCTGTCGCTTAGAGGTTTCTGTGGGTTTTCATTTGACACCAGTTGCTTTATTACCTCCTTTATCGCTGTAGACGAAATATCGCCTCCTAGATTATTGGTGACGTGAGAAGAAAAGAAATACTTTAGTTCAAAAACACCCTTGGGAGTAAGCATGTATTTCTGCGTAGTTACTCTGCTAACGGTCGACTCATGAAGATCAACTTCTTTCGCAATGTCATGTAGCACAAGTGGTTTCATAGCGCTTGGTCCAAGCTCGAGAAACTCTGTTTGGCGTTCTACTATCTTTTTTGCAACCCTCAATAGGGTGTCGCTTCTCTGTTGGAGAGATTTTATAAACCAACGTGCTTCTTGGAGCTGACTTTTCATTTGCGAGATGTCACTCGAGGTTTTCTCTTTACTTATAAGCGCCGCATATTTGCTGTTTACTTGAATTCTCGGTGTTGTCTTTGAATTTAATTCTACCTTCCAACTCAAATCTTTTTTGACAACTATAACGTCTGGTTCAACATACTCTATTTTCCCTAAGTTTAATTCTCTTGCAGGTCTTGGGTTCAGTCTTTTAATCAGCGCTATAGCCGTTTTCAAATCATCGTCGCTTGCTCTAAGCTTTTTCATGAGACGGCTGTAGTCTTTGCTGCCAAGCAAGGAAAGATAATTTTCCACCAAATTTTTTGCTATTTCTAAGCATGGTGTGTCGTTTGGCAAATCGCATAGTTGAAGAGACAGATACTCTTTCAGATCTCTTGAGCCAATTCCAACTGGGTCCAGGTGTTGAATGAGGCGAAGAACTGCCTCGATCTCCTCGATTTCAATATCCCAGTCTTTTGGGAAGGTATCGATTAATTCTTCTAAAGCTGTTGTCAGCATTCCATCATCATTGATTGCATCTAACAAAGAAATGGCGATAAATCTGTCTTGTTCGGTTAAATGCAGCAAATTGATTTGTTCAAGCATGTGCGACTGAATCGTTTCGACAGTGGAATTCAGGGTTTCTATATAGTTTTCGTCTTCGCCTGAAAGAGATCTGGTGTTCCCACTGCCGCTTTCCGAATAATAATCATCCCAAGTCGTGTCGATAGGGAAATCTTCTGGGAGATCTTCCGAAGAAACGTTATCGCTTGTATCTTTTTCTTTATACTCTTCCAGTTCGTCTTTATCTGGGGTAGCTGAAGCTTGATTATCCAGCAAATGATCGGATTCTTTAGCTAATTGGTCTGCGCTTTCTTCCTCCGTTTCACTGCTTTCAAGCATGAAATTGGTGTCGAGGGCCTCTTGAATTTCAAGTTCTAATTCCCCGCTGGAGAGCTGAAGAAGACGAATAGCCTGCTGCAGCTGAGGGGTCATTCGGAGCTGTTGCCCAAGTCTTAGCGATAACGAAGGTTTCAAGGCCAATTTTGCTTACATCCTAAAATTACTTCCCAAGTATACTTTTTTCACTTCATTGTCTTCTAGTATAGCGCTTGGAGCACCTTGAGCAATTATCTTTCCTTTATTTACTATGTATGCCTTATCGCAAATGTCTAGGGTTTCTCTTACATTGTGATCTGTTATCAGGACACCGATTCTTCGCTTCGCTAGAGAGCTTATTATTTCTTTGAGTTCTTCGACCGAAATAGGGTCTACGCCCGCAAAAGGTTCGTCAAGCAGAATAAATTTTGGATCATTAGCTAATGCCCTTGCGATTTCAACTCGCCGTCTTTCTCCGCCCGACAAAGAGCCTCCTAGATTTTCAGTAATGCTTTCTAATTTGAAATCTTCGATCAGCTGCCGAGCCTTTTTTTGGGCCTCGATTTTTCTCAAGTCTTTTCTTCGTTCAAGAACGGAGAGAATATTATCCAAAGCGCTGAGTTTTCTAAAAATCGAGGGTTCTTGAGGTAAATATCCGATACCAATTCTGCCTCTCGAATGCACGGGTAAGTTAGAAATATTCTGGTTATCTAGAAGCATTTCTCCATGGTCTTGCTTAATGGTGCCCATGATTATGTAAAAGCAGGTTGTTTTTCCGGCGCCATTCGGGCCAAGGAGCCCCACAACCTCGCCGCTGGAAACGTTAAGGGATATCCCGTTGACAGCTGCAGTATCCCCATAAATCTTTACTAAATTTTTGGCTCTAATGATGGCCATTTTTAGAGTTTTTCTTTGGGAGAAATAGTCATGTTAATTCTTCCCTTAGGGGAGCCTGATTCAAGGTTTACTGATCCTCTAGTAATATCGTAAAAAAGCGTTTCTCCTGAAAAAATATCTTCTCTCTGCTCTAATTTTGCTTGTCCGTTCAAGGTTAAGTGGCCCTCTTGTACCATGTAGCTTATTTTTTTTGCTTCAGCAAATATTTCCTCCCCATCATTACTGAGCGTTTGTCGAAATCTCGCTAACTTTTTGGATCCTACATTGCTCAGGGCCAGGACCTCAAGAATCTTTCTGTCTTCGCTTTTTATTTCAACAGTGTCAGCATTTATTTGCAGGCTCCCTTGTACAATTGAGACATTTCCTTTATAGATTGATAGCCCTCGTTTCTCTAATATAACTGCGCTATCTGCTTGGATTCTAATTGGCTGCCATTGATCGGATTCCAAACCGCTTCCCTTCAAGGGAAAGAGCAAACCAAAAAGTAGATATTTAAACACTTGATCCTCAGTATTTGATATTCAGCTTGTAAGTCATCATT
>JAYYDI010000136.1:0-3300 GCA_036161055.1 Pseudomonadota bacterium | reverse complement strand
GGTCCAATAAATACCGGTAAGGTCGCGACGCTTACCTCTAATCCTAGGAAAATGCGCTAGGCCGAAGGGCTTTTGTAAAAATCTAGCAGTGAATTCGTTTTCCTCAATAAGCTCACTATAAGACATCAGAGCCGGGGCACTTTCACCTGCAAACTTGGGATATCGGCCTCTTTATGTATCAATAATTGGAGTCAACTAACTAAAATATTTCGTTTTCGGACTCTAGAGTTCTTGTAGAGCGCAAAAAGTTAGAATCGCTAATTCGAGTCCGGCCATAGACTGAAATATGATTCGGGTAAGCGCAAAGCTTTTGGCTAACATGTGGTTTACACTGAAGTAGAAATCTTCTTCGTAATCGCATGTGGCTTTGACTGCTTGGAAGTGCTGCATGCGTAATTCAATAATTTGAAGAATCGTGTGCGATCTTTAAGAATGGACCGATAAGCTCTCAGTGTCAGACCGACATCAGTTAGTTCAACAGAAGAGAATTGCTTTAATCATTAAAGTAAAGCACCCCAGTCCTTTTGAAATAGCTTTAGGAAAATTTATTTTAGATGCTTAATTTAGGAATCAAATTAACTGAGCTTGGAATAATTCCTGAATCTGTTCTTAGGATAGCCATCAAAAAAATAATCCAGGAACGTCTTTCAGAAATTCCAAGCGATATTGAAGAGCGGGAATCAAAGAAAACTGATTTTATTGAGGAATTACGCAGGAGTCCGATTGCGCTAAGCGCCCAACAAGCTAATGAGCAACACTATGAGGTACCACCATCTTTTTTCAGCGAAATTATGGGTTTTTATCTAAAATATTCCTGTGCCTGGTTTGAAGAAAATACAACATCTCTAGATGCCGCCGAAGAGAATATGCTCAAACTTTATGTCGATAGACTAGATATTCGGAATAACCAGCGAATTCTTGATTTAGGATGTGGTTGGGGGAGTTTCACACTCTACGCTGCTGAAAAATTTCCAAATTCAGATTTTGTCGCCGTATCTAACTCTAACGATCAAATAGGATTCATCAACAACACTGCGAAAGCAAGGTCTTTGAGAAATGTTCAAGCGATTAAACAGGACATGAATGACCTTTCTTTGGCTGGGTCCTTTGACAGGATTATTTCTATCGAAATGTTCGAACATATGCGGAATTATGGCGCATTACTAAAAAAACTTGTCGACCATCTGTTGAGTGATGGCAAGATGTTCGTGCATATTTTTACCCATCGTAATTATCCATATCCCTATGAGGAGAGAGGTCCTTCAGATTGGATGAGCAAATACTTTTTTACGTCAGGTCTTATGCCCTCACATGACATTTTTTCTCATTTTGAAGACGATTTTGTAGTTGAACGAAAGTGGAAAATAAATGGCTTGCACTACGCCAAGACTTGTAATCTTTGGCTTCAAAATCACTACAGAAATAAGAAAAATATTATAGATATATTTTCAAAACATTATCCGAACCCAAGACAATGGTTTATTAGATGGCAGTTATTTTTTTTAGCATGCGAAGAACTCTTCGCTTGCAATGAAGGTAACGAATGGTTTGTATCACATTATTTGCTGACACCTAAAATTGCCAGTTGTCGAAACGACAACAGCGCATGAGCCAATCGGTAGTTGAGATGGGTGACTACAGGTTTTTCATTCGGCGCGTAACATGGCCATTGTGGCCTTGCCAGCTGTCGTATTGCATGCGGCGCTAGAACAAGCCTGCTTAAATGCTGGAATTTTATGCAGGCTGATACTTTTAAGACCTTGTTTATACTACTTCAAAACTGATTCGCGATAGAGTCAGCTGCTGATAATTCCGTCTCGAGTGGAAATAACCGTATGAAAATTCTTGCAATTGGCGGCAGCGGTGGCATGGGTAGGTTTGCGGTAGATGCGGTTCAGCATTCGGATAGTGTAGAGCAGATCGTTGTTGCTGATATTAACGAGGTTAGTGCCCGAGGCTTCGCCGCGCAACTAACCAGTAAAGTAAGCGCGATAGGGTTAGACGTAAACGACGGTGCAGCCTTGCGAAAGGCCATGGCTGACACAGATTTAGTCATGAATACTTGCGGACCTTTCTTCCTTCATGCTGTGCACGTCTTGCAAGCAGCAATTGAAACAGGATGCCATTACCTGGATATCTGTGATGATTGGGAACCCACTCTTGAGATGCTCGCGTTCGATCAAAAAGCCAAGGAAGCTGGTGTGTCGGCTACGGTGGGACTGGGAGCTAGCCCAGGGATCTCAAATATGCTGGCATTAATTGCTATGCGAGAGCTCGATTCCTGTTCCACTGTATATACCGGTTGGGATTTTGGGGGTGCCACTCCAGAGAGTGAATCTTCTCAAGCAGGAGTAAATGCAGCAATGCTGCACGGTATCGAGCAGATGACCGGCAAGGTGAAGATCTTTCGGAATAGTTCTTACGAGTTAACTAAGCCACTTGCCCCCATCACGGTTCGCTTGCCAGGGTTAAAACCTTTCCGAGGTCATATTTTTGGTCATCCAGAGGCCTTAACTTTCCCTTATAACTATCCGCATTTGCATGAGTCGATAAACTTGGCCCATGGAGGCGACATCGATTCTTGGTTGCTAAAAGGCATTCTAGGCTTGGTAAATAGGGGCCTGGTCAGTCGCGCTCGAGCAGCTGCTTTGTTGACTTGGTTTGAGGGCCAGAGAGTTTTGGATCTTGAAGAGGCAAACGCCGACTCTCTTCCAGCGATGTATGGTGTAGCTATTGGAACCAAGGACGCAGAACCAGCCAGCGTAGGAGCGGCTTGGATCGGTGAGGCGGCTGATAGAGGAACAGAAACAGATCTTGGTATGGGAGCTGCAACAGGCGTACCCTTAGCCTGCGGTGCGCAATTTTTGCTAGACGGCCGTATTGAACAAAAAGGGGTATTTACCCCGGAAGCTGGCCACATAGACCCCTTAGAATTCTTAACGGAAGTCTTCAGTCAGTACGAAGCGTCCGGTAAATTAGCGTCTGGGGCTCTTGAAGACAATGTACGAATCTCGAGGTCTTGGTGAATTCCATCTCAGAATCGTGTCGCATTAGCCCCTCGTTTCTTAGCTCGATTTTTATTTTCATTGACCTTTTATTTTCGCGAAAACCGTCAAAGTAATGAAAGTTGCCAGCGCATGCAAAGACAGTCTCGAAAACGAAAACCTCCTGTCTTTCAGTTCAACCGCGGAATCCTTTCCAGCCTATTATATGAAGAAAGCCTCTGAAGTAGGTGAAAGAAAGCAAGTCCCGTTTGAATTAGGCGAATGGCGAAGCGCTTATCTGTGAAGGCATGCTTAC
>JAYYDI010000135.1:0-3492 GCA_036161055.1 Pseudomonadota bacterium | reverse complement strand
CTCGAGTTTTCTGCATCTGATTTAACCAGTTCGTTCAAGGAATACGCAGCCCAGCCTAAATTGTAAGAAGGAAGATAAAGAAAGTTTGATAATGATATTGTATTTTTTTCTTGGATTGCTCCAGCACCTGGCAGACCGAAAAAAGCGGCGAGAGCGATGGTTTCGTCTTTAGGTAAGGTTTCTGGGTTGTCGATATTAATCCGAAGAACTCGATCGCGATAATGGAAAGAAAAATTCGCTTCTCTTTCTCCAACTATCTTTAATCCTGACCCTGGATAATTTTCAAGTATTGAGAGAGCTAGATTCTCTGTGTTGTTTAACTTATACGCTAGAAGGTCAAGATATTTCTGACGACCATCATCGTTAGATTCAAAGAATAATGATTCAGGGCTTTTAGTTTGACCGAGAATTGGGGGGGCTAAAAATTCGGGTCGTCTTTCACTCAAGTTCTTCTCAATCTCTTCTTTCTCTATCATAAGCATCGAGGAACAGCGTTCCAGAGGGTAACTCAAGCTTGATAAATACCTGACTCGATTGGAAAAGCTTTGGTCTTTTTTGAGATCAGATTCCTTATTTTCGAGGAATTCTAAGATCGCAATTTCTTTTCTATTGTCTCTACTCAAAAAACGGAGAGCTACTCTTTCTTCAATCTCCTTGAGCCTCTTTTTCAAATACCCTGCTTTTCTTTTGGGCTCTTGGGACGGGTATTCATAGAAGATTTCTTTTATCAGGCTACTGGTTTGGCTGTTTTCGAGTTCCTCCAACAGAGTGTTTTTTTTCGCCTCGCCATTTGCAGTAACCGAGCAAGCGAATAGAAGGAATAACCCGCATACACTAAGAGATTGCATCTTCTACTTCTATGCAGAGCGATTCTAATTCCTTGAGCGCTTCTTCCGCTGAAAACTCAGCGAGCAGAATATCCTCTGGAACACTCTCAATACTATTTGTGTTAATTTTAATGTTTAACAAGCTAGATTTTATTGACGAAATTAAAAGCAATGCGGATATTCCGATATCAGAGACGAGGTTTAAATTTCCTAACTTTAGCAAAACCTTTAAACTTGATACTTGAAGCACGCTCATTCTTAAAACCTCGACAGGTACCCTTGCCGCCTCGATTAAAAGCTCTTCATAATTTTTAGATTTTTTTCCCGCTTTCATCAGAGCAAGGAACGCTTTTGAATCTTTTTCGGCTAGTTCCAGCAGTTTTCTCTGAGTTTTTTTACTGCTCTCAACGATGGGGGCGATTTCTGAATTGCTGCTGAAAACAGCCACTTTTGTTTGAAGAGCGCACGCTTCTGCCCCGACTATTGCTGCGACCGCGCCTCCGCCCGGGACAGGTTGCTTCTCAGCTACTGAGCTTAAATAATTTGAGATAGACAGCTCAGTTAGCAGCGGCATGGTCATGGGAATAATTTTCGTAAAGTCTGATGGCATTCCGCATGCACATCGTGACTGTCATTGGACCGACTCTGGGAATAAAATCTAAAGCAAATCCTTCGACGTTTGTATCAAAGTTCTGATTCGTCGAAAAATTTATACAGATCACATCTCTCTTTAACTCTTCTGTAGAAATTTTTTTAAAATCTTTGTCTGGCACTCCCGTTACAACTATATCACTCAACTTTAACGCATCTGCACGCTGATATTCAGTTTCCTCGGGAATTCCATTCTTGAATAGCAAAGGCCCATGCTCATCAAATGAAAAAACGCTTGCTCCGTCGTTTGACATCAAAACAGCTAGAGGGCGCCCTATAACCTCACTCCTATTGAAAATGGTAACTATCTTATTATTCAATGGTCTGCTTTCATTCCCGTAGGATTTTATCTCGGCGAGAATCTTAATAATTGCTAGGGGTGTACATGGAATTAAGGCCTTTTTGTCTTGGGCATTTTCGAAAGCATATCTCTCATTGTTTGATAACTTTCTTGTCCAGAAGAAGCTCCCCGCCTCTATATCTTTCTCAGGGACGACTAAATTTCTTAGGTATTTGTCTTCTTCATTTCCGAACACTGGGAAATATATGAAAATCCCATGCGTGTCCTTTTCCTCATTTGCGCGAAGGATGGCTGACTCCAGAGACAGCCTAGGCACTCTTTTCAAATCATATTGAAAACCGATTTCTTCGAAAGCTATTTTTGTAGCATTGGCATAGCTGAGAGATGGTTGATCGTCTGTGGCGATGAAACCTTTGACCTTTAACGGAGTCTTAAAATCGGCGATCCTTCTCTTTATTTCATTACGATACTTTTCCGCAATTTTGGCCGGGTCAATTATCCCCACGTTACCTTATTCCTTTCCTTCATAAAGGGGTCTTGGACGGGTCACTGAACCTAAATACCCTCTATGGTGCCTCGCGTGATATTCAGCGACTGAGAAGTTCTTCAGTTCCATTAGGGTTAGCGCGATTGAATCGCTTATTGCAAGCATGATAGCGATAGTCGAACTGGGTGTTATTTTCAGTGGACATGCTTCTTCGATGCTTTCGCCCATGTCCAACACAATATCGCTCAGATTTCTAATTGGTCCGTCAACATGGGAGGTAATCCCAATAACTTTTGATATGCCCAAAGCCCTCGACATCTCGAGCATTTCGATTACTTCGTTCGATTTGCCGCTCGTAGAAAAAGCAATAATACAGTCGTCTTTGGAGAGCATACCGAGATCACCGTGACCCGCTTCCGCAGGGTGAACAAAGAAAGCTGGGGTTCCAGTGGAGGACATTGTCGCTGCAAATTTCTGCGCTATGTAACCGGCTTTCCCTATCCCAGTAGTAACAACTTTACCTGGACTCTCTAGCAATAATTGAAGAGCCTCTTCAAAAGCCTCAGTAATTTTTATGCTGGCAATTGCGCTCGCTTCCATATCGATTATGCGCTGCATTTTCTCTTTTATGTTCAAGAAAGATTCCTCATTTATCCTCCCCGAACATTATACGTAAAGTTTAAGTCTTTGTGATAAATGTTTCGGTTGACGTCATCTTGGTTGATGAGAAGTGAAAAAATCCAAAACCTCAATCAATGCGACGTTATGATTAAAGTCATTTCTGCAGTTTGGCCAAGGAAGCCACTGGCAAGCTACAATATCTGCCTCTGAAAACACCTTAGCTGGTTTTTGTGTGGCCAAGCTTCCCTTGAACCAGTGAGTTCTGCAATTATAGGTTTGACCATTCCAAAAAAACTCGTATTCATTTGTGAAGCTTTCCGAGTTAGATATGACTAAGTAACCTGTCTCTTCTCGAGTTTCTCTGACCGCTGCTTCGCGGGCAGTCTCAGTCTGCTCTATTCCTCCCCCCGGGAGAGACCAAAACTCGATTCCTGACTTAGGGTCTCGTTGTTTTATGGATAAGATTTTCTGATCGTTTATGCAGACCATCCCAGCTCTTATTCGACTAATCAATAGAATTCTCACCAAGATATTTTCTTTGATTCTTCTTCAAGATCTTAATTCGATGACCGCTCAAATCTAGTTCTTTCTTCGGGGTGAATTAC
>JAYYDI010000134.1:0-11674 GCA_036161055.1 Pseudomonadota bacterium | reverse complement strand
ATTAAAAACCTTTACTTGGTCAATCCCGTTTTGTCCTACCCCTGCGTCTATAACCAATAAGACTTCGTGAGGCGCGGAAGGATCTATCTTTGAAAGAACTCTCCTAATTTTTTTCAACTCTTCCATTAACCCCGTTTTATTTTGCAATCGTCCAGCCGTATCTGCGATCAAAACGTCTAACTCTCGGCTTTTAGCCGAAGTAAATGCATCATAAATCACAGATGCAGAATCAGCCCCACGACCCTGAGACACAACCGGAACTCCAATCTTCTCACCCCAAAAGTCAAGCTGATCCGTAGCTGCTGCTCTAAAGGTATCCCCAGAAGCCAACATTACGCTTTTCCCCATTGTCTTAAAAAACTTCGCGAGCTTGCCACAAGTAGTAGTCTTTCCAGCTCCATTTGCACCAATTATTAAAACCACATACGGAGATTTATCATTTGTATGCAAGGGCACTTCAACGGTCTCTAGAACATTGATCATAGACTTCTTTAACTCACTATTAAGCAAACCCTGAGAGATCAAAACACCCTTACGAATTTTCTCTCTCAACTCTGAAATAATTCTCTCAGAGGCACTCACTCCAACATCAGAAGAGAGAAGCAAAGTCTCAAGGTCTTCAATTGAACTTTCATCTAGATCTCTTGGACTTTTGAACCTTTCTTTAAATCCGATCGAAAATTTACTCTTAGTTTTTTTAAGTGCGGTAATTAAATCTGTCATAAACTCTTTTGATCACAATTATTAGCAACGTTAATATTAAGCGCTGTGATAAAACGTATTTAAATTAAAAATATTTTTACTGTTACGAGATTACTAGGTTTTGAACAATCATCAAAGACAAAGCGTCAGAATTATTGGGGGTAAATGGAAAGGAAGAAAAATAATTTTTTCTGAGCAAATCGGATTAAGGCCAACTGGAAATAGAATCCGAGAAACTTTGTTCAACTGGCTGCAAGGAGACTTATCCAATGCTAAATGTCTAGATTTGTTCTCTGGCAGCGGTGCACTTGGAATAGAGGCGCTGTCCAGGGGAGCGGGAATGGTGAAATTTATAGAAAAAGATAAAGAAACTGCTTTTTTTATAGCAGAATCCTTATCTACCTTTGAAAAAGAGAGCGCCAGAGGCGAGGTCGTTTGTGCTGATGTCAGTGAGTGGATACAGAAAAATGAAGAAGCCTTCGATATCGTGTTTATAGATCCTCCCTTTAATGGGGATTCGATTTATAAAGTTTGTCACGAGTTAGCAAAAACAGCCTTGGCTAAAAAGTTGATTTATTTGGAGTGGCATTCTGAAATAGACAATTCCCTACTACCTGAAAAATGGGATTTAAAGAAACATAAAAAGTCTGGATCAGTATTTTACGCGCTTTGCGTAAGGTGCTAGAACGAATTAATGTTGGCATTCAGGTTCTAGCTGGGTAACATGCCGAATTTGTAGCGAGAAATTATGACTACTGTTCTTTATCCTGGCACGTTTAATCCAATTCACAATGGTCATACAGACCTAGTAGAGAGAGCTTCGGCATTGTTCGATAAAGTAGTTTTGGGAATTGCCACTAGTCCACATAAATCTCCAGGTGAACTAGAGTTGCGCGTGAATCTCGCTAAAAAAGCGCTCGGCCATATAAAAAATTCAGAGGTAATAGGGTTCAATTCCTTGACCGTATCCTTTGCGAAGGAAATAGGTGCCACCGTAATTCTCAAGGGAATCAGAACAGTTACAGATTTCGATTATGAGTTTCAAATGCTCAATATGAACAGGTCACTTCAACCAGATATTGAAACTATCTTTTTAGCTCCCTCCGAGGAGAACTCCTATATTTCCTCATCTCTGGTAAGACAAATCGCAGGCTATGGCGGGGATATCACTAAGTTCGTGCATCCGGAGATTGCCGAAGCGCTAGAAAGCAAAAAAATCATCTAGGTTTGGCACCTGGGACAGAAAAATGTTGAGCGATTATTGATTCGCGTCTCTCGCAAGAGTTTTGTGCAATTTTTGCAAATCTGGTTACCCCTTCCGTATACAAAAAGCCTCTGTTTAAAATATCCAGGCTGACCACCCTCGCGAACAAAATCCCTCAAAGTTGTACCCCCGCTTCTTATAGATGAGTTCAAGACTCGCTTGATTTGATTTACCAAATCCTTATATCGCTGTTTCGAAATACTTGAGGATAACCTGTCTGGTCTTATTCCAGATAGAAAAAGAGCCTCATTAGCGTATATATTGCCTACCCCAACCACTATCGAGCTATTCATGATTAGAGTCTTAACTGTAACTCTTCTATGTTTTGCCATTTCATAAAGATAATTACCATCAAAATTTTTGGATAGAGGTTCAGGTCCTAAGTCTTTTAACAATCTATGGATCTGTTTGGGAGCTAACCAAAAAAAAGATCCAAATCGCCTTGGATCGTGATAGCGAAGCACAGAAGAGTTGTCAAAACAAATATCGACGTGATCGTGTTTGCGTATATTGCTTTTTGAGGGCACGACTCTGAGGCTGCCAGACATTCCAAGGTGGACCATCATCCTGCCACCCTCCGAATGAAATAACAGGTATTTACCTCGTCGACTCAATCTCGTGAATGTGTTGCCGCGCAAATGGTTCTCAAAACCATCTTCGATCGGCCAACGAAGATTCCTCTGTCTGATGATTACTTCGACTATTTTTTTTTTCTTTACTAAGCGAGACAGCCCAAGTCGGGTTGTTTCAACTTCGGGAAGCTCTGGCATCGGTTACATGTAACGAACGACTACTTAAGCGCCAGTAAGGCTTTAGACATACACTGAGATAGAACGCTACTTTATCTTTCCTTCTTTGTATATAACGTGTGCCCGAGCCACTGGATCGAATTTTTTAATTTCCATTTTTTCAGGCATGGTCTTCTTATTTTTCGTCGTGGTGTAAAAATGTCCTGTTCCGGCCGACGAATTTAATCTGATTTTCTCTCTCATTTTAAATCTTTCCCCCACGAGCTCTGATATCACTTACAACTTTATCTATACCCAATTTATCTATGATCCTCATACCCTTTGCCGACACCCTGAGTCTTATAAATCTATTTTCACTCTCAACCCAAAATCTATGATCGTGTATATTGGGGAGAAAACGCCTCTTGGTTTTATTATTGGCGTGGGACACGTTGTTTCCCGTCACAGGCCGCTTCCCAGTAACTTGGCATTCTCGTGACATTAAACTCTCTCCTAGTACGGGATTTGATCCCACTCTTGCGACAGGCCCAGATTTATAGCAAAAATGCGCCGATACTTCAATAAATTAAGAAAAACGACTAGAAAAAAGTTATTATCCTAAGCGTCGGCGTGCCCAAGAGGCGCTTATTCACAGTATCACAAGGCGCTGTTCTATGACAAAGCGACTCTCGAACAAAAGAATTCTGCTAGGAGTAACCGGAGGAATCGCGGCCTACAAAAGCGCGGAAATATGTAGACGGCTTCAGGATGAAGGAGCAGAAATTCGGACTGCCATGACCGGCGCGGCGCAAAAGTTTATTACTCCCTTGACTCTACAAGCTTTATCAAGAAATCCAGTTCATCTAGACCTGCTCGATGCACAAACAGAATCAGTTATGGGCCATATCGAATTGGCGCGTTGGGCTGATATTATTGTAATAGCTCCCGCATCAGCTGACTTTATATCTCGCCTTGCACAAGGAAGAAGCGACGACCTATTGACTGCTATCTGCCTTGCTGCGGACTGCAAAGTAGTTGTTGCGCCGGCGATGAATCGCAGCATGTGGGAAAAGGAAGCGACACAAAATAACATTTGCGAAATCCAAAAAAGAGAAATCATGATTTTAAGCCCTGACGAAGGGGATCAAGCGTGCGGAGAAATTGGGGTTGGGCGCTTGATGGAGGTTGGGGATATTGTTAACTCTGTGTCAGAAATGTTTAAGACTCACTCCTTATCCGGTAAGCATGTGTTGGTAACGGCAGGGCCCACGAGGGAAGCGATTGACCCTGTCCGATACATCAGTAACCATAGCTCAGGAAAACAGGGCTACGCAATCGCCGAAGCAGCAGTAGAGGCCGGGGCGAAAGTCACCTTGATATCCGGCCCAACTAATCTCTCGGTCCCTTCGAGAGTTGAAGTCATTAAAATAGAGTCGGCGGATGAGATGCTTCAGAAGACACTTAGATTAATTGATACGATGGATATCTTCATCTCGGTTGCAGCAGTCGCCGATTTTAAGGTTGAAGCTCCTGCGCCAAGCAAAATAAAAAAAACCAAAGAGGGAAATTTGAACTTAACGCTTTCTAGAACCCCTGACATACTTTTAGAAATTAGCAAGTTGAATAAGCGCAATCTATTCACAGTGGGTTTTGCAGCCGAGACTGAAAATCTTATAACGAACGCGAAGAAAAAACTCAGGGAGAAAAGTTTAAACCTGATCGTGGCGAATAACGTGAGTGATTCCTCGATTGGCTTCGATAGCGACCTCAATGAAATAACTGTGCTAGGCCATCAACTATGCAAAAAGTTTCCTAAATCTTCAAAACAAAATCTAGCTAGAAACCTTGTCGCTGTCATTGCAGAGAGGTTAATACAGCCCGAGATTTATGGATAAGTTACAAATTAAAGTTGTTAACGAAAAAATTGGTTCGGAAATTCCTTTACCATCTTTTAGCACCAGTGGCTCCGCGGGGATGGATCTTCGAGCATGCTTAGATGACCAGATTAGAATAGGTGCGGGGGAAACTGAACTAATACCATCAGGAATAGCAATATATATTGAAGACCCAAATTACGCTGGATTAATTCTTCCAAGATCAGGCTTAGGCCATAAAAACGGTATTGTACTCGGCAACCTTGTTGGGCTTATAGATTCAGATTACCAGGGAGAACTTATGATATCTTTATGGAACCGAAGTGAAACAGCCTTCGTCCTATCGCCAGGAGATAGAGTTGCACAATTGATATTGATACCTGTTAAACAATTACCACTCATAGTTGTAGACGAATTCGATACAAGTGAGAGAGGTGGGAAGGGGTTCGGGTCATCGGGAATAAATTAATGGACAACGCATCATCCAATAATATGCATATCGCGCACGTGCTTACCGAAGCACTGCCTTATATAAAACGTTTTTTCGGGAAAACCATAGTAGTAAAGTATGGCGGAAACGCGATGACCGAGAGCCATCTAAAGGCCTCTTTTTCTAGAGACATAGTCTTAATGAAGCTTGTCGGAATGAATCCGGTTGTCGTGCACGGAGGAGGACCACAGATAGGAGAGACTCTTGAGCAGTTAGGACTAGAAACATCTTTCATTGACGGTATGCGAATTACAGACAAAAAAACAATGGACGTTGTTCAAATGGTTCTTGGAGGCATCGTAAACCAAGAAATAGTAAGCCTTATAAATGAACACGGTGGTAAGGCAGTTGGGTTAACAGGTAAAGACGCTAATCTGATCGAAGCAAAAAAGTTTCTTTTGGACACACAAAAAGCAGAAACAGAAAACGCCAAACCTATAGATATCGGACAAGTTGGACAAGTAACAAAGGTAAATCAACAAATTATCGATGTTATAACTAATACTGGTTTCATTCCTGTTGTCGCACCTATTGGAGTCGGTAAAGACAATAAAACATATAATATCAACGCAGATTTAGTGGCAGGAAAGATCGCCGAAAAGCTTGGAGCAGAAAAACTTATTTTACTTACCAATGTCTCAGGAATAAGAAATGCCAAAGATGAATTGATATCCAGACTAGTTCCAAAAGAGGCAGAGAGATTAATCAAGGAAGGAGATATAAAAGAGGGAATGATCCCCAAAGTACAGTGCGCAATATCCGCAGTTCAAAATGGAGTTCAAACAGCGCACATTATTGATGGGCTTCAGGAGCACGCGGTACTTTTGGAGGTGCTCACAGACAAGGGTATAGGGACTCTAATCACCGGAAAATAAAAATTGATCATCGCCTACCATCAATTACCACAAAGGGAAATCTAAAAATGAAAAGCCCTGACCATGAGTCTAAAAAAAATAATAGGGAATCAAGGAAAGAACAGATTCTTCAATCCTTGGCAACAATTTTAGAAGAGAGTCCTAACGGTAAAATAACGACTGCCACTCTTGCTAAAAAAGTAGGTGTTTCCGAAGCAGCTCTTTATCGACATTTTCCTAGCAAAACAAAAATGTTTTCCGAATTAATTGAGTTCGCCGAAATTACTATCTTTCCGCGCCTTAACGCGATTATCGGTGAAGAAACCAGCGCAGGAATCAAATGTGAGAAAATTTCTAGGGTGGTTCTTACTTTCGCGGAGAAAAACCCGGGGATAAGCCGAGTACTTGCTGGTGATGCATTATGGGGAGAAGATGAGCGACTCCGTTTCAGAGTCAACCAGCTGTTCGATCGGGTCGAGGTACAAATCAAACAAGTCATTAGAGAAAGCCGTTACGAAAATGAGATTAACACTGCTACTCATCCTAATATTTCCGCAGATATCGTTATGTCTTTTATTGAAGGGAAAATTTCTCAATTTGTAAGAAGCGATTTCTCGAAAGCCCCTACCGAGGATTTTGGTCTTAAGTGGAGCTCATTTGCCCAAAATATCGCGGAATAGTAAAAACCTGCCGGCTTCTCTGAATTACTTCACCCCATACCGTGATTTGTATTTCAGTATTCTACTAACGTGTCCACCTAGGCTCTCATCTTCCTCTAAATATTGAATAACATCATCCAGGGTGATGATACTAAAGACCTCTAAATTCAATTCTTGTTCAAGCTCCTCTATAGAGGATTTTTTCTGCCTGCCAATTTCTTGACGATCAATCGAAACGACCGCACCTACGGGATTAGCGCCGATGGATTTACAAATTTCATAGGCCTCTCTAATAGAAGCGCCGGATGAGATTACGTCATCAACAATGATTACATCTCCTTTAATTTTTTTTCCTATTATTTTTCCACCCTCTCCATGGTCTTTCTCTTCTTTCCTGTTAAAAGCGTATGACAGATTTATTTCGTGGTTATCTGATAGCGCAATAGCCGTGGTAACGACAAGAGGAATTCCCTTGTAAGCGGGACCAAACAATGCATCTGGTTTGAATGAGGTTCGCGCAATGGTTTCAGCATAATATGAACCTACAGAAGAAATGGTTTTCCCGCTGGAGACATTACCAAGATTAAAAAAGTACGGGCTTACGCGACCAGACTTCAAAGTAAAGTCACCAACTCCTAAGACTCCATCTAATATTGCAAGACTGATGAAATCTTTTTTATAAGATGGCAACATCTAGTTGCTCTCCGAAAGCACTCGCTTCTGAAGTGATATCAGCTCCGCACCTCCCTTCTTAGCTAATTCGATCATCTTGAACAGCTCAGCCTCGCTGAAAGTGGCTCCTTCTGCAGTTCCCTGAACCTCGATGAAGCTTCCATCCTCAGCCAATACGACATTCATGTCTGTGTCCGCTCTTGCGTCTTCAACATACTCTAAATCCAAAACTGGTTCACCATCAACTATGCCAACTGATACCGCCGAAACAAATTTAGTGGAAACACTTGCGTCCAGAACAGAGAGTGCATCAATTAATGCAACACAACCACCGGTGATAGCCGCTGTTCGAGTACCACCGTCAGCTTGAATCACATCACAGTCAATCTTGATAGTGTTCTCTCCTACAGTTTCAAGGTCTACCGCTGCACGCAAAGATCGACCAATCAAACGCTGAATTTCTTGAGTTCTTCCGCTTTGTTTGCCTTTAACGGCCTCGCGATCCATTCGCTCACCGGTAGATCGGGGCAACATTCCGTACTCGGAAGTTATCCACCCACGTCCTTTCCCTCTCATAAAAGAAGGCACTCCTTTTTCAATGGACGCGGTACATATTACTTTTGTGAGCCCAAAACTTATTAAAGCGGATCCCTCTGCATGTTTTATGAAACTGCGCTGTATGGAGACTTCTCTCATCTGATCTGAGGATCTAGCGACTGATCTCGTCATTGTTTTTCTCCAAAACCCAAATTTTGATTATACTATTTAACATGATGAATAAACGATTTCTTTGATGATTAAAAGTATGACTGCGTTTTCGAGAGTTTCCTCTGGTCCCATAAATTGGGAGATAAAATCTGTAAACCACAGATTCCTCGATCTTTCTTTTCGAATACCAGAAAACATTAAAACAATCGAAAAAAAGCTAATAAGTAAATTACAAAGCAACTTCAGCAGAGGAAAATTTGAGTGCTCTTTAAAAATCGACGAAAACACCTACCTCCCCAAACTAACATTAAACAAAGCTCTATTGAGAAAAATTAACGAGTTGAAAAATGAGGTTAAAACAGAAACCGGAATAGAAAACAGCGGTGACATATTGTCTGTACTCAGATGGCCAGATATGATTGAGTTTGAGAGAGACAGCCAAAATCTTCAAAACGAAGCTGTTGACAGCTTCACCAACGCCATCGAAGAGATAAAGGGAATGCGAGAAATCGAAGGGAGAGAAATCTCAAAGATTCTCAAAACCAAGCTATCCGAAATCGAAGGCCTCACTAAACAAATCAGAAAAGAAGTGCCCAAAATTCAAGACGCGATGGAAATGAAGTTGCGCTCAAAGCTTGAGGAACTAAAAATTCAAGTGGATCCGGGTCGCTACGAGCAAGAATTAGTTTTCCTCATTCAAAAAATGGATATCCAAGAAGAAATTGACAGACTAGAAGCACACACAAAAGAAGTAGCAAGAAACATTGATTTAAGCGAACCCGTCGGAAGGAAGCTTGACTTCTTGATGCAGGAGCTCAATCGTGAAGCCAACACAATCTCCTCAAAATCGCACGCACTTTTCACATCGAGTAGCGCTGTTGATTTAAAAGTACTTATTGAGCAAATGAGAGAGCAGATACAAAATATTGAATAGAGAAGATCCCTCAAATTTTTTTGTTATTTCAGCGCCATCTGGAGCGGGCAAGACTTCTCTTGTCAAAGCTCTCATCGATCAAAAGGCTAATTGCAGAGCTGCAATATCCCACACCACAAGGCCCAAAAGATCTGAGGAAATTGACGGAAAAGATTATTATTTTGTTACGGAGAATGAATTCTCCGAGATAGCGGCCAAAGGAGGATTTTTAGAAAGCGCAAAGGTTTTCGACTATTCTTATGGAACCAGTCTAGAAGAAGCTCAAAGAATAAAGCAAAGCGGGATGACGCTTATCCTTGAAATTGATTGGCAAGGCGCATTGCAGGTTAAAGCGAAGTATAAAGATTCAAAATCAATATTTATTCTCCCGCCTTCCTTAGACGCTCTTCGCTCTCGATTGGAAATGAGAGCTCAAGATAGCCACGAAACTGTAGAAAAACGGATGAAAAAAGCCATATCTGAATCATCGAAATGGACAAACTTCGACTATTTGGTTGAAAATGACGTGTTTCAAACAGCACTTGAAGCTATTAAGGAAATAACAAGTGGGAAAGGCAAAAAGTATTTAAGAGACGCTCAGGTCAATAACTTAAAAGCATTAATAAATAGATTAAAGAGTTAAAGCGTAGATTGTATATTCACTCGCTAACCGCTAGAATTTACGAATAACTTAAGAGAAGGTCGAAAAATGGCTCGCGTCACTGTTGAAGATTGCCTAGAAAATGTCGATAACCGTTTCGAACTCGTTATGGTTTCAAGCAAGAGAGCTCGTCAAATAGCAACCGGAGGAAAGGATGCAATGGTTGACATTGAAAATGACAAGCCAACAGTCCTAGCGCTCAGGGAAATCGCGGAAGGATTAGTTGGCCCGGCGATTCTTGACGAACCAACAATGGAAGAAAAAGACGCATTGGCTTTTTCAGCGGTGCAAGATGGAGTCGAACAAAATGAGCAGGACTTCAGACCTTTATAAATTTTTACGATTCTCCGCTTATACTTTTGTCAATCTGCAATCCCCAGAATAATTTTGATCAAGGAGGCGCGTGGTGACAAGCATCGCAGCGCTTTCAAAAGACCTAAAAAGTTATTTAGAACCTCATCAGGTTAACCAAGTAGTTAAGGCTTACCATTTTGCTAGTGAAGCTCACGAAGGACAGAAACGAAAGTCCGGTGAGCCATATATTACGCATCCTCTAGCAGTTGCGAAAATCTTAGCCGAAATGCACATGGACCATCAGTGTCTCATGGCTGCTCTTCTGCACGACGTGATCGAGGATACGAGCATTCCAAAACATACTCTGGGACAGGAATTTGATGATGAGGTTGCAGAGCTTGTTGATGGAGTAAGTAAACTAAAAATTGTCTTCCAGTCCAGGGCAGAAGCCGAAGCCGAGAATTTTCAAAAAATGACTTTAGCTATGGCCAAGGATATTCGAGTTATCCTCGTCAAACTAGCGGACAGGTTGCATAACATGAGAACGCTTGGATATCTCAACCCAGAAAAGAGAAGGAGGATAGCCAAAGAAACCCTCGAAATATATGCCCCAATTGCTCTGAGACTTGGCATGAATAATCTTAGAGTCGAGTTTGAAGAATTAGGTTTCAAAGCAATGTACCCGCTTCGCTCGTCAATGATTGAAAAAGCAGTTAAAAAAGCGCGGGGTAACAGGACCGAGATAGTCGATCAGATCAAAGAATCAATCGAAAACTGTTTATCCCGGCTAAATATTTCTGGTGAAGTATTCGGAAGACAAAAACATCTCTTTAGTATCTACGAAAAGATGCGTAATAAGCGGAAATCTTTCAGTGAAATAATGGACGTCTACGCTTTCAGGATAGTTGTTACTGAAGTGGATGATTGCTATCGCTCCTTAGGAGCAGTTCACAATCTCTATAAGCCTGTGTCGGCAAGATTCAAGGATTACATAGCAATCCCCAAAGCTAATGGCTATCAGTCTCTGCACACGACTCTTTTCGGTATGCATGGCATTCCCATAGAGATTCAAATTCGAACCCATGACATGGAGACCTTCGCTAATAACGGATTGGCGGGACACTATTTGTACAAAACAACTGATGAATCGCCAAACAAATCAGGGGGCAGGGCAATTGAGTGGATGAAAGGTCTACTAGAAATTCAAAAAAATGCAGGGGACTCCCTTGAATTTATAGAAAGTGTAAAAGTCGACTTGTTTCCAGACGACGTGTACGTGTTTTCGCCCACAGGTCAAATTTTTGATCTTCCACAAGGAGCGACCCCAATAGATTTCGCTTACGCAGTTCATACGGATATCGGAAATGCTTGCATTGCATGTCGAATAGATCGAAGGTTAGCCCCCTTGTCTGCGACACTTGAGTCTGGGCAAACAGTAGAGATAATTAGAGCGCCTGGGGCGAGACCGAATCCGACTTGGCTGAATTTCATAGTAACAGGAAAAGCAAGAGCAGGCATACGAAATACTCTAAAACAGCAGCAAGAGGTCGAGGCCACAGATCTTGGCAAAAGGCTTTTGGAACAAACTCTGCGTCAATGCGGGTTAACTTTAGACACATTGGATAATGATTCTCTTCAAACAATCCTAAGTGAAAGAGATATGTCTAATTTTAATGATTTGCTCCGGGAGATAGGACTTGGAAATCAAATGGCAAGTCTTATAGCGAGCAGGTTAAAAGGCCAATCAGGAGAGAGCCCTCAATTTTCCGAGACCGGCGGCCCACTCGCAATAAAAGGAACTGAGGGTATGGTAGTGAGCTATGGCAAATGCTGCTGGCCAATTCCTGGAGACCCC
>JAYYDI010000133.1:0-7292 GCA_036161055.1 Pseudomonadota bacterium | reverse complement strand
CGCCGTTCCCAGTGAAAGAAATAATAATCTCCTCTTTCATAGTTTGTTCGACTCTGCCTTGGTAAGCTTGTGCTGCCTCATAGAAGCGCTGAAAATAACGCTCCATATAGTGGCCTGGCTTAATTCGAATTACAAGAATGCAAGCTGCCTTCTCTCCCTGAATAAGCTCTGTTTTTTTTTGTTTTCCCGATGAGCTAGTGCCTTTAGAATTTAGCCAAGAAACCATAGTTGAGGAAAAAAACAAAAGAAATATTGCATAAACTGATAAAACTAAAAATATCTGGCCAGCTAGCGATGCGCTGAGGCCCTCGAAACCTTTTAGTCCGATCGTTACTAATCCCTCTTGATTATCGTCAAATATAATCTCATAGGAAAATATTGAGTCAGTTCCAGTTTTTTTTCCAACCTCGATTATTTTTTCTGAGCCTAGTTTAACTTCAATAAAAGCAATCCCTTTTTCTTCTATGAGTTGGGTGATTAGCAGATTAAGAGAAACTATATCCTCAGCTATTACATGTTTCTCAATTCGTTTATAAATCTGCAGGGTGGCTAAATTCGAATATTTTTTTTCTATGATATTTAAATTCCGCTCCATATTTTTTTCGTAGATGACCGCAATAACCAAGGACAAGAATGTTGGGACAAAAAACAAGATAAAAAACCATCGATTATTAGGATAAGAAGTGCGAGAGTTCATGCAACTGGTATGCTATAAAGTCTGTCTTCACAGCATTATACCGGATACTTTCTCTTTAGTCGCAACTGACGGTAGAGTTTTGAGATCACTTATGAATGAATTATTTCTAATCAGAATCTATGGGGACGGTGGCGCTCCAGTTACCCAGAAAGTCTCTTCAATCTTAGCTGAGCTGGATGCTGATATTTTAGATATAGGACATTCGGTTATACACAATAATTTGTCCTTGGGCATCCTGATTAATTTGCCTGCCACCGACCGAATCACCCCCGAACAATTGGAGGAGCGATTTGTGTCGGTCACCGAGAAAATACTTATTTCCTCGGTGACCTCAGATAGCTACGAGCTCTGGGTAAAAAAACAAGGAGCTCCGAGATACGTTTTGACACTTTTAGCTCGAAGGCTAAAGGCTTCTCATTTGTCGGCGGTAAGTGAATTGATTGTTAGAAACGATTTAAAAGTAGACGCTATAAAAAGATTATCAGGACGTGTTTCAAGACGGTCCGATTTCGTTAGCACTAAAGCTTGTGTAGAGTTTTCAATTCGAGGAGAGCCTGAAAAGACTTTTAGAGAAAAACTCCTCGCGGTCGGAAATGAATTTCAAATTGATGTAGCGCTCCAAGAAGATGGGATTTACAGAAGACATCGCCGCCTTATTGCTTTCGATATGGATAGTACTTTAATAGCTACAGAGATCATTGATGAGTTAGCGGGTCGATTTAACGTGGGGGAACAAGTCAGAAAAATAACGGCGAAGGCAATGGCGGGCGAAATAGACTTTGTAGATAGCCTTCGTAGTCGAGTTGAACTGCTCAAAGGCATGGATGCTGCCGATCTGAAGCGCGTTGCAGCCAAAATCCCACTGTCTGAGGGAGCTGAATCTCTTTTTAAAGCTCTTAATCATCTCGGTTACAAAACCGCAATTATATCGGGTGGATTCACCTTTTTTGGGAATAAGTTGAAATCGAAACTAGGAATCGATTACGTTTATGGAAACCAGCTGGAAATAAAGGAGGGCCAACTAACAGGAAAATTGATAGGACAGATTATTGGGGCAGAACAAAAAGCCGAAATTTTAGAAAATATTGCTCGAAGGGAGAATATATCTTTGAAACAAACTATTGCAGTTGGTGATGGAGCAAATGATTTACCGATGTTGTCGGTCGCGGGACTGGGAATTGCTTTTAAAGCGAAACCTTTGGTCCGAAGAGTTGCGGAACATTCAATTTCCAATCTTGGCTTGGATAGCTTGCTTTACCTTATGGGAATCAGAGATTTTGAAATAGATAAATTTTAGTAAAAAAAAGTGTGCTTTGATTCTAGCCCAGGAATTTCTTGAGCGAGACGAGGCACTAAATAGCCTGGCAATTGTTTCTTCAGATCCTTTATTATCTCCACACCTTTTGATGCTGAGACGAAAAAGTGGGCGGTGCCCTTTACTGGATCTAGCAAATGAAGATAGTAAGGCAAGATTCCTGTTTCAAAAAGTTTTTCCGCAAGCAAAGTCAGGACTTTTGAGTTGTCATTAACTCTTTTTAGAAGAACGCTTTGATTTAGCAGAATGGTGTTCTCATGTTTCATTTTCGATAAATATTTTTTAACTTCATCATTGATTTCGTTTGGGTGATTTATGTGAAGGACAAATACTAATTTTTTTGTGCATTTTTTTATCCAAGACACTAACTCGGGGTTAATACGATTAGGTATGACAACTGGTAACCGCGTGTGAATCCTTATCGTACTTATGTGTTTTATTCTATTAAGGCTCAGGATTAAATGCTCAAGAAATTTATCTGGGAGTATTAAAGGATCTCCCCCGCTAAAAATTATTTCTCTGAGGCTTTTGTCTAAATTCACATGCTGTATTAAGTCTTGCCATTTTTCTTGGTCTAATCTCGATTGATCATAAGGAAAGTGACGTCTGAAGCAGTAGCGGCAATTGACGCCGCATGCAGCTGCGGCTACTACAAGCGCTCTGCGGTGATACTTTTGTATTAGTCCTTTTGGTAGATTTGTCGGTTTTTGCTCTTGAAGAGGATCCAAAATATAGCCAGCAACTTCTTTGTTTTCTTCGACTGTTGGGAGCACTTGGAGTAAAAGAGGATCGTTTCGATCTCCTTTTTTGATGCGTTTTAAATAGGGGAAAGGTACAAGTAAGGGGAAGTCTGATTTACAATCTGTCAACGAGACCTCAAGTTCGCTGGCTAAGCGATTGAGATCTCGAACTGCATTCTTTAAATGCCAGCGCCAATCTTTGCGAAAGGATTTGGATTGTGTTGAGACTCTCATAATTTACTCAAAAAAGGTGATCGAATGGCTAATTATTCTACCAACGAATTCAAATCGGGTCTCAAAGTAATGTTAGAGGGTGACCCGTGCAACATAATAGAAAATGAGTTCGTCAAACCAGGAAAGGGGCAAGCTTTCAATCGGGTCAAGTTAAAGAATCTCCGGTCAGGTCGTGTTTGGGAGCGGACCTTTAAATCGGGTGAGACACTAGAAAGTGCGGATGTAATGGAATTTGAAATGGAATACTTGTACAACGATGGAACGTACTGGCATTTCATGAAGACTGACGGCAGTTATGAGCAAGTAGCCAGCGACAAATCGGCCCTCGACGGTTGCGAAATTTGGCTGAACGAGACAGACAAAGCGACAGTTACTCTTTGGAATGAGGACCCCATCTTAGTTGCTCCGCCTAATTTCGTTGAATTAGCTGTCATAGAGACGGATCCTGGCTTAAAAGGGGACACTGCCAGTGGTGGATCCAAACCAGCTACTTTAAAGACAGGGGCTGTTATAAAAGTCCCACTGTTCGTTAACATTGGAGAGGTTGTTCGTGTTGATACTCGAAGTGGTGAATATCAGGGTAGGGTCAAACAATAGCTGCTCGGGGTGATAGGGAGACATGCTTTTTGGACCTTTTATTTCGATCAGAAGTTTTAAAGGCGATCAGAAAATATTTTTACTCTACCTCTGTTATCGAAGTTGTGACTCCAGTAATTCAAGAATTTGCTTCCAGCGAAGTTTTTATTGAGAGTATCGAAGTAAAAAATTACGGCTATTTACACAGTTCGCCTGAGCACGGGATGAAAAAATTACTTTCTAAAAACAAAGATTCAATCTTTCAAATATGCTCCGTATTTCGTGCAAACGAAATTGGCTCCCTTCATAAAGAAGAGTTTCAGATGCTTGAATGGTATCGCAGATCTTTTGATTTAACGAAATTGGTCGAAGACACTGAAAACCTTTTAAGATTCATTCTGGGGGAAATTGCGGCGAATTTTGATTGTGGAGATTTCTGTTTTCCTTTTGAAAGAATCTCTTATAAATCGCTGTTTTTAAATTCTTTTTCGGAAGACCCTCACACTGTCTCGTTAGAGAAGCTTTCACAGATATCAAGAAGCTTAAAAATACCGAACATAAGTCACTCACGTTCAGATTATCTCGATTTTCTTTTTGCGCTAAAAATTCAACCTAAAATAATTTCCCCAACCTTCGTTTTAGACTATCCAATATGTCAGGCTGCTCAAGCTGAGATTTCCGTTGATGATAACGGCGAAAAGGTGGCGAAGAGATTTGAACTTTTTATTCATGGTGTGGAGCTGGCTAATGCATATCAAGAACTTCGAGATTCTAATGAACTGCTTACTAGGTTTAATGAAAATAACGCAATTCGGCGACTTCATGGAAAGAGAGAGGTAACAGTCGATTATCAACTGCTTGAGGCTTTGCCCTTGATGCCTAAATGTGCGGGTGCGTCGCTGGGAATAGATAGATTAATGAAGATAATTTCTGGCAGCTCGGATATTAATAAATTCTATGATATTGATTGACCATAAAATACCCTTTCACTCTTTTTTAAGTTGAATTCAAATCGATTTGAAAGTAATAAAATTACAGTTGATCCCATCTCAAACAAACCTATCTCGTCGCCTTTCTTCAAACAGAAATTTACCTTTTCTTTTTGATAAATCCTCGGTTCGAAGGCGGCTTCCCGCCAGAAAGGCTTGATGCCAGCGACTATAGCGGCCCCCACCATAACAATTATCATGTTTCCTTGATCTGTTCTGAAATTGAAAACAAGACGCTCATTTTTTGCGTAAAGCCCCGGTATTTCCGAGACTGTCTTAGGATTTACTGAGAAAAGGTCTCCCGGGATATAAGTCGCGTTTGTAAGTCTCCCGTTGGATGGCATGTGAACACGATGGTAATCACTTGGCGCAAGATAAACTGTTAAGTGTGACCCTTTGGAAAAATGGTCTAGGCTGTCAGCCTCAACAAGATCCACAATTGAAAAACAGTGCCCCTTGGCATGGATTTTTAGGTTTTTATCTATTTCACCATAATCAGCGACCAACCCGTCACAAGGGAAACACAAACCCGACGAAATAGGACGGCAATTTGGCTTTAGCTCTCTGGTAAAAAAGTCATTGAACGTTTTATATTCTCCCTTTGTTTTTTTTGCTTCTGAAAAATCTACCTTGTAGAACAAACAAAAGGTAGAAATTAGGAAATTCTTAAGAAAGACTATCTCACTTTTACAAAAACGCCCGATTAATCGGCTTAGACTGTGTTTAGGTAAAATTTTTTGAAAAATTCCAGTCATCGATTATAGAAAAGCAGTACTCAAAAACAGCTTGTGTTAGGGTACCATATTGAGGAAAAAAAATCGCCGAGCTCTCCATGATATTGTCCGCAGAGATGAGAAAAAAAAACCTGGTTTGGATTGACCTAGAGATGACGGGCCTTGATCACACGAAAGACAAGATTCTAGAAATAGCTACGTTGGTGACCGATTCGAATCTAAACATACTGAAAGAAGCCCCTACTTTTTACATCTCTCAATCACAATCCGTTATTGACAACATGGACGAATGGAACTCAAAGCATCATTCAGATTCGGGATTGCTTGATCTAATCCGAACCAAAGGGGTGCATGAGCAATACGCTGAAACAAGAGTGATAGAAGAGATTGCGCCTTACATAATTCCAGGCGTTTCGCCTCTCTGTGGCAATAGTATTTGGCAGGATCGAAGGTTTTTAGAGAGGTACATGCCGGAATTGAATAAAATTTTCCATTACAGAAACGTGGATGTAAGCTCTATCAAAGAGTTGGTTCGTCGGTGGTCTCCTGAAATCGCGATGGAGCTAAAAAAAACTGGAGCACACAGAGCTCTTGAAGACATAAAAGAATCAATCATGGAGCTCAGATACTATCGAGATAGATGTTTTAAATAGGATCCTTCGAATGCTGGTTAAGCGCCCAATTAATATGCTCGTCGACTAAGCTTGATAAGCCTTTCTTTTGCAGGAGTATATTTGCGATTTTCGAGTTTTTTTCGGCATTTCCTAAAGCGACTGCGATGTTTCTAAGCCACCCGCGATAGCCAGCACGCTTGATAGCAGAACCCGCAGTTTTTTGATTGAATTCTTCTTCGCTCCATAAAAATAGTCGTTCAAGCTTCTCGTTATCCAGACCGTGGCGGGGCTTAAAATCTTTTTCCAAGTTGTGTTTTGCATAACGGTTCCAAGGACAAACAATTTGGCAATCATCGCAGCCGAAGATTCGATTTCCCATGGGTTTCCTAAACTCCTTTGGAATAGCGCCACGATTCTCAATGGTGAGATAAGAGATACACCTTTTAGCATCCAAAGTATACGGAGCACGTATAGCTTGGGTAGGACAAGTTTTGATACAAGCCTGGCATTTTCCACACTGGTTAGGGTGCTCTTTACCTTTTTCTGATAAGGGAAGGTTTGTCAGAATCTCTCCCAGGAAAAAATATGATCCTGAAGTTCTGTTAATTAGCAATGTGTTTTTGCCAATCCAGCCCAATCCAGCCTTTTCGGCGACCGCTTTTTCCAGGAGCGGCGCACTATCTGTAACCAGCCGAGACTCAAATCCAGAAATTTTTTCTTTTTCACAGAAGAGCTTTATTTTTTTTTCTAATAACTTGAGTTTAGTTCGTATTGTTTTATGGTAGTCCCTACCCTGAGCATACTTCGAGATAAAGCCCTTGGATGGATTTCCAAGAATTCTTTTTGATGCTGGTTCTTTCTCAAGATAGTTTATTCGCAAAGAAATTATCGATCGTGTGCCTGGTTTGAGTCTATCTGGCTTCCAGCGCATATTTCCATGATCGGCCATGTATTTCATATCCGCGTTAAAGCCAGCTTTTAACCAGTTTTGAAGCCTCTTGCCATGATCATCGAGTTCAGTATCTGAGAACCCTACTTGGCAAAAACCTAGTTGTTCAGCCCACTCACGAATTTTTTCTCGTAATTCTCTTATTTCTGATTTCCCCATAAACCAAGTTTATCGGTTAGCTTGAGGTATAATCTACTCTCTATTTGTCGCTTATAAATAAAATGAGAAAAATTTACTCAGCAGATCAAATCAAAAGCCTTGATAAATTAGCGATCTCTGAACAAAAGATCACAAGCTTTTCGTTGATAAAGAGAGCTGGAATGGCTGCTCGCGATCTCTTACTCCGTCGCTGGTCAGCAGTCAAGAGCGTTGGGATAGTTTGTGGATCAGGAAATAATGGAGCTGATGGATTTGTTTTAGGCGCACTACTCGCGGACCGCGGAA
>JAYYDI010000132.1:0-5152 GCA_036161055.1 Pseudomonadota bacterium | reverse complement strand
TGCTTATCTTTGGAGGAAGCAAGGGCGCCAGATTTCTAAACGAGCTTATCTTTCGTCTCAGAGACCGTCTTTTGAAGTCGTTTAACATCGTGCACATAACTGGCGAGGGCAACTACTCCTGCGAAAGGGAAATGAAAGGTTATATTCAAACGGAATTCCTCCGTCAGGATTTTGGCGATGTGCTTGCTGCAGCTTCGGTGGTTGTTTCAAGGGCTGGTGCAAATTCGATTTATGAATTGCTTTCCTTGAGAAAGCCTCATCTTCTTGTGCCCCTTCCTAAAGAAGCCAGCCGCGGAGATCAGCTAGAAAATGCCCGAAAATTCCATGAGTTGGGTTACAGTCGTTACATTGAAGAAGCTCTGCTCACGGATGATAACTTTATTCGAGAAATTAAAAATCTATTGGAGACTAAAACGAGCATAGAGAAGCGATTGGCAAATTTTAGAGCTCCCGATTCGGTTTCAATGATCGTCAAAGAAATAAAAAAAATTATCGGCCATTCAATCGTTTAAACATGATAGGCTTGTTTTATCTTTAGTTCGCATTGAAAACCAGATATAGAAGGCTTATTTATGTATAGGATCCGTTGCCTGAACAACATCTCCGAGAAAGGACTGAATGTGTTCAAAGACCAAGGTTATGAGCTTGGTGAATCAATTCTCGATTGCGATGCGATTATTTTGAGAAGTCACAGACTCAGTGAACAAGAATTAAATTCTGAGGTTCTGGCAATAGGACGAGCAGGCGCGGGTGTAAATAACATACCGGTTGAGGTTTGCACAGATAAAGGAGTGGTTGTTTTTAATACTCCTGGCGCGAATGCGAACGCCGTCAAGGAACTTGTCCTTGCTGGTTTGTTACTGTCAGTTCGAGGTATTTCCGAAGGAATAAATTTTGTTCAGAACCTAGATCCTCAGTTTGATAAAAAAGAAATGAACAAAATCGTAGAATCGTCGAAGAAGGCTTTTAAAGGAACTGAATTGAGAGGCAAGACACTTGGTGTTTTAGGTCTAGGCGCGATAGGGTCCAAGGTCGCCGAAACCGCTTTGAATTTAGGCATGAAAGTATTAGGTTATGATCCCGCATTATCTGTTGAAGCTGCATGGAAGTTGTCTAGCCAAGTAGAAAGGATAGATGATTTGCCCAGTTTGTTTGCTGGAGCAGATATCGTTACCCTTCACATTCCTGCCTCTAAAGAAACGATTGGGATCGTAGGTAAAGATTTGATTAATAATTTTAAGAATAGCGGTGTCTTGCTTAATTTCTCGCGCGAAGAGATAGTGGATGAGGAGGCTCTGCGACAAGCTTTGGCTAGTGGGAAGGTTAAGAAATTCATTTCGGATTTCCCAACACCCGGTATTTCGGAGCTAGAAAATGTGATTTCAATGCCTCATCTAGGAGCGAGCACCTATGAAGCCGAGGAGAATTGTGCGTTCATGGTCGCTTCCCAGATCACAGAGTTTCTTAAAACTGGGAATATAAGCAATTCTGTGAATTTTCCAGAAGTAAGTCTAGAGCGAACGCGTGGCTCATTTCGCATAGCGGTTGTAAATCGGAACGTCCCAAAGATTTTAGGGAATGTGCTTTCAGCCTTGGCAGAAAAAAATATTAATGTGCTCGATATGCTCAATAAAAGTAAAAATGAAATTGCATACAACTTGATCGATATTGATACTGTAGTTTCCAATCAGTTGCTCGATGAGATATCAGGAATTGAGGGCGTCGTTAGTGCTCGAGGTTTTCATTGATTAACATCTAATCTGATTTCTGATACAGAATCTGGCTGGGGAGAGTATCGTCTGTTCAATTTTTCCAAGCGCGCAAGGCTCGCCAAGAATTTTGCCGACGAGGTGTTCGGAGTATAAGCGGGCGTGAGTAGCGCCCCTAGAACCAAAAGCCAAGCAATAATGAAGTCCTGGTTCAAAAAATTTTATATCTCTTACTCTTTGCGTCTTTGAAAGGGCAGCCCACCGAGGCGCCTGTCCTACAATCGGCAGGCGGTCTCGGGAAGATGCCCTCAGCCCAACCCATTCTTCCCCGATTTGTAATGATCCGCCAAGGATGGTCTCTGCTTTTTCCTTTAATAATTTCGTATCTTCGGACGATATTTGTAGGGCAGAACTGTTCTCGTAAGTTCCGCTTACAACCGACTTGCCTTTTACGGTTGGGAAAATCGTTACTACGCCGTTTGTTATATCACTTAAGTCAGAGGTGTTCACAGATATCGCTTGCCCTTTAATTTTCCTTATTTCCAGTTGATCCGGCAATAGCTCTAAGTTTGCGCCTGTAGCCAAGATAAGATTCTGTGAAGAAAAAACCTTTTCATTGTTGCTATATCCATTCCAGCAAGTATCAGATTTAAGTTCTGTAATCTTGATTAGTTTTTTTTTCAAGTTAAGTTTTGTCTCAAAAAATGAAGTGCTGAACCATCCTGCTCGCGGAAAATGAAAAGTATTCTCTTTTGCTTCTACTATGACCGAATCGGGAAGAAGCTCGCAGATTTTTCTGAGTCTTGTTTGTTCTTTTTCAGAGCTGGGAATAGAGGTAAGACCTGTTCGAAAAAACCCCGGAGCGCTCCCCATATATTCGCTAGCGGCAAGAGACATTCGGTATTGCGGCTCAGCTCTTTTTGCTAGGAGCGGAAAAACGCTTAGCTGAGGGATAAAAGAGGGTCCTGCTGCTCCGCCCATATCTATGACTGTTGGCTGGATATTGCGTCTAGCTAGGGCCTCTGCGCAAAATAATCCAGCTAATCCCGCGCCGATGATTGTGAAATCGGTATTTGTTACGGCAGTTGGCACCCACTTTTCGTCCAAATAACCTGTTAGCATTTCCTTTTTTCTGCCAAAACCAGGCTTTTTCTTGGTTTTAAAGCCATTGTTCTCTAGATTCAGCTTAACTTTTCCTGCAGCTGAGAAAGTCAGGGCTTTGGCTCCAGGCCTTGATAGCCGCCTGATCTTTTTAAAAACCTGGTTGTCCCACATGCGTTCATTTTTGGCTGGCGAAAACCCGTCTAGAAACCAGAAATCGACGTTAGCATCTAAATTTGAAAGGGCGCTTGCCACATCGTCGAGCACTATTAAGACTCTCACGTTTTTTTGGATCCAAATCACATGTTGCCCTTTAAAATGAATAGGATAATTAGAAATAAATTGGTCTCTATTGGATGTTTTTATAAATCGAAGCATCTTTTTTAAATCAGTCTCACTGACGGGATGCTTTTCAATCGAAATAAAATTAAGTCGTGAAGATTTGGGCATGCTGTTCCAAAAGTCGGCAGTTAAAAGCAGATTAATTCCAAAACCTAAGCCAAGCTCGCAGACCGTAACTTGAGAATTGCTGGGTATATCCCTAACAAAGTTTGCGAATGGGTTGATGAATACATTTAACTTTTCTTGAACAAGAGTATTTTCTTGGCCATACATGTCTCCATATTGACGTGAATAAGGGTTCTGGTTTCTCCAAACTATCTCAGCGGGTTCAAGAAGATATTCTGATTCTTTCATGTTCACTCAGTTACCAGGATCTATTTGGCTACAAATCCTCTTTTGCCTAGAAGCTCAATTAGCCGATTCTTGTGTGATCCTTGTATAATGATTTCCCCGTCAATACATGAACCCCCGGCTCCAAGATTTTTCTTAAGTTCTTGAGCAAGTTTTTTTAAATCAGCTTTTTGAAGAGGAATATTTTTTATCACGTTTACTGGCTTACCCCGCCTTCCCGCCGTTTGTTTTTCGATCAATATTGGTCCAAGGCATTTGTTATTCTCTGTCCCAACAGGGCAAATACACATTACAATTTTTTTTTCACAATCAGGACAAAAAGTTTTTCCGTCTGTCGAGTAAAAAATGTTTTTTTTTGTCATTTAGAGTACACATAGATGGAAAGCGCTGTTTCCTGTTTTGCCAGGGTACATACGTGAATTAATTTAAAAAGCGTATCTTCAAGAACCTCCTCATTCCCTCGATCTATATCTAATTCCTCATCATAATCTAGGGACTCGAGCCAAACTCCGGCTACGAGGGGAATATCATCCTCTGGAATCTCAGCAATTCTTTCGGTTATCACCGCATTGATCTTAATCAGCGACACTCCGTCTAGTTCACTCTCGAAAACTAGCTGTTCTAACGATTCGGCTTCATCAAAAAATATACCAAGCAAGTATGCATATAATTTAATCCTTTTCTCGAAATCGATCTTGCCGATGGGGACGCTTGGAAATGTCTGAGTAAGATCTTCACTCTCTATTAACGGGATTATCTGCTCTTCAATTGCTAAGATGAGAGAGTGGCTAGATTCAAACAAAAGAGACCTTATCTGCTTGCAAGCCTTTTTCCGAACTCACAGTTACAAATTTTACCCTTTGACCTTCTCTTATGTTGTTTGTTTCCTTCCCTGTGAAATTTCGGAAATGAACGAATATCTCATCTCCTTGATCTGCACTGATAAACCCATAGCCTTTTCGTGAGTTAAACCATTTTATGTTTCCAAATTCAATCGCATCTTCATATGTCCCGAAAAGTTTGTCTTGCAGAAGTATAGGTATTAGGGGACCAATAAAAATAATTAAAAATAAGCCGACATCTTGCAACTTCCCCTGGAGGAAAATTTGACCCGAATAAAACTTTATCAGTGAAAAAATAAAAGCTGTAATCAAAAACGCAAAACTAATCTTCTTTAAAATAATCATATGGAGCTTTTCTACTTTTTTTACAAATTTAAAATCTCATGATACTAATGTCTTAAGCTAAGTGGAACATTTGTTTGGATTACGTCACATATGCCCTCACTTAAGGCCTTTTACTGTGCTCTATGAGGATCGATTTATAATTTTTCACCGTTTGTTCCAAGCCTTGGTAGATAGAATCGCAAATAAGCGCGTGTCCTATCGATACTTCGCGAACTTCTGGTACCTGTTGGACAAACAAGGGGAGGTTCTGTTGATTTAGATCGTGCCCCGCATTAACCACCAATCCTAGGTTGATACATTTCTCTGACGCTGAAACCAATTTGCTCAAGTTCTCAATTTGCATAGCCCCGCCGAATGAATTTGCGTATGGGCCGGTATAAAGCTCGATGCACTCTAATCCCATTTTTTTTGCCAGATTAATTTGATGATAATCTGTGTCCAGAAAGGCGCTTGTTCTGATCC
>JAYYDI010000131.1:0-17229 GCA_036161055.1 Pseudomonadota bacterium | reverse complement strand
CGCGGCAAACAAAAAGTCCCTTACATTAGCTTTGCCACCTAAAAAAGAAACCTGTTTAAAAATGAATAAACAAAAGGAGAGAATTCGGAAATAGGTCTGTTTATCCTGCCCGACGACAAGAAATTTAGTTTTCCCCCGAATTTCACAAGTGAGTGAGCTGAACGCCCTCAACGCTCTCGCGAGACCTTTTTTTTTAAAACCAGATCCAACAAAAAGGAGTAATTTTTCTTTTGGACGAAGGTTTAACTGTTTCCTAAAATCTTGTCGAAGCACCTCTAAATTCTTAGGCGGAAATTTATCTTCGGAAATACCAGGCGGCAAAAAATGCATTCGCTCGGGAGCAGTTTTATAGTATTTATCAAAAAAAAATTTTTGGTATTTTGAGATCATAAGAATCTCGGCTTTACTTTCTCTACCAAAGACGGCTTTTTCATATTTAGAAAAATGTCGGTACCTTGGAAGGAGTCTGTATAGCCTACTTCGTTGATTTCGTGCAATTTCCTCGAAGCAAGAATCGCCTGCATAATAGACATCTAATTCAGGGATTTTGTTAATTCCCACCACGACATCAACTGGATTTTTGGCTAAATGATCTCTAACCCACTCACTATAACGACGATAAAGTGTGTGCCTCGTGATAGCAGAGACGGGAACCAAGACTAGGTCAAAATCGTCAGGCACCTCGCCAGTCCATTTTAAAGTATAAACCCTGACTTGACTTCCTAACCTTATTGACTCTAAAGCTATTTTCAAAAAATCTCTTTGTATTCCTCCATAAGGGAAGTATTTAAAAATACAAAAAGCTAGCTCCGGTGATCCCAATTGCTGACTCCTATACTACTACTACTTTCTCTAGTGCGCTCCAAACTCGCTCCGGGGTTACTTCTTTATAGCAAGGAAATTCATAGTCCTTGTGATTCGATTTTTCCTGATATGAACACTTTGCACAAGAACATCGAAGATTAATACTTGTTTTACGGTTGGCCGTCGGACTCACCAACCCAGTAAGTTTAGGATCAGTCCGCCCAAAAATTCCTATACTGGGAACTGAAAACGCGTTGGCTAGGTGCCCAAGACCGGTATCTACCGAGACAGCTGCCGAACACTCACCTAACTCTCTCATCAGGTTCTTGATTGAGGTATCTGCGAGTATCGTAGCTCTCCCGCCCGAAATTGACTTAGCTCGATCAATTTCGTGTAAACCTAACGCGGGGATGATTACTTCCCAATTTTTAGAGGTTGCTTTAGAAACTAATTCACTCCAAAACTTTTTAGGCCATTCTTTTTTTCTTGAACTAGTTCCGTGAAAAAAAATCACTTTTTTTCTCTGTTTGTTTTTTTTTCCTAATCCGTAGTCTACGTTTTCTGTTTCTTGATATCCTAATATTCTCGCAAAGAGCGATTTCTGTCTTAATATCGCGTGAGCGTTCCCCGATACTCGGTACGATTTATTGTAAAAAAAAGACGCCGCTTTTTCTCTACTACTTCTGGCATCAAAACCAGCACGCTCACCTCGAGACAACATAGTTAAAATTGCACTTTTCAACAGTCCTTGTGAATCAATAATTAGATCGTAATCTATAGAGCGTAATCTCCTTACAAAAGGAGGGAACTCAATCGCTGCATTTGAAAGATTCCTCCTCCATTTTCTCAAACTGACAGGAATAATATTATTAATAGACGGATGAACTGAAGGGACTGAACAAAAAGCTTCCTCAACCAACCAATCAAACTCAATTGAGGGCAAAAAATGAGAGGCTTCGGTTACTGCGGGAAGAGCGTGAACAATATCTCCTAAAGACGAGGTTTTAACGATCAAAACTTTCATTTCTTGTGCCAGAGAAAATTCTTTGAGAGTGCAGTCAACAGCTGACTCATAAGAGACCGTTTAACCTCTGTATGACTTCTTCAGGAGAGATTTCGAACAAGGATTTATCATAACCATCAGCTCTATCGCCAACTCTCTTTTTACTAAAACCATTAAATTTTTTTATTAATATTGCAGAATCGCTAAGTGGAGGAGTATAAGTTGGACTAGTAGGACCATACAGCGCTAACAGTGGTGCTCCTACAGCAGCGGCTATATGCATGAGCCCCGAATCATTTGTTAACACTAATTTTGAGATAGACAATATATCTAGAGCATCTAGAATGGACGTCTTTCCTGTCAAATCGAAGAGATTTGTTTGCTTCTCACAAAGGTTTTTTTTTATTTCCGCCGCTACTTCCGAATCTTTGTCAGAACCGAGAATTACTGTGTTCCAACCTAACTTAAGGTAATGATCAACCACAACAGAAAAATGGTAGGTAGGCCAACGCTTTGCGACTCCAAATTCTGCACCTGGACAGAAAGTGATAGTCTCTCGACAAAAATCTATTTGATTTTTTTTAATTAGCGAAGCGATATTACGGTCATCAGAATCTAAACTAGGGAACGGGATTTCGTCTTTTGATATCAACTCTCCCCCAGGCGCCAGCGCGGCAAACCGCTCTATCATTAACCGCTCGTATCTCGAAGAATCGTCTCGAATATCATTAATAAGTCCGTATCTTAATTCGCCTAACCAACTTGTCCGAATAGGTATTCTTGCAAAAAATGGGACTAAAGCGGATTTAAAAGAATTTGTAAGGATGATTGCTTGATCATAATTGCCTCCTTTAACTTCCCCTGCAAGATGAAATCTCTCCCTCAGTCTTAGCTCTCCATGATTGAACGGCGAGAGGAGAGCATCAGCAACCTCAGGCATTCGACTTAAAACCGGTAGGGTCCAACGGGGTGCGAGAACCTCTAGTCTGCATTCTGGTATGCCATGTTTTAAAATTTTGTAAAGGCTCTGCGCCATGATGGCATCACCAATCCAAGCAGGGCTTATAATCAGTATTTTCTTCAAGCGATCAATCTCTCTTAAAGGCAAAAAGCACTTTTAAAACTAGATTTTAGAAGTGCTCGAGAGTCCAGAATGCTAGACAACAAGAGTGGACCATTCTGGGTGAGAGCTGTCTTTTTTCATAACCTGATCAAAGTACATGTGCTGCAATTTTTCGGTAATAGGGCCGCGTTTACCCTCTCCAATTCTTCTGCCGTCTAACTCTTTAATGGGTAACACCTCAGCCGCTGTTCCAGTGAAAAAAGCTTCTTCAGCGATATAAACTTGATCACGAGTGATTCTTTTTTCTTCCACCTCGATACCCACCTCCTTAGCTAAAGTAAGCACTGTAGAGCGAGTAATTCCTTCCAAGCATGAAGTAAGTTCAGGAGTAATGAGCCTATCTTTTTCAACAATAAAAATATTCTCTCCGCTTCCCTCTGCAACATAACCTTCGTTATCTAACAATAGCGCTTCTTCACAGCCGCTATCCAAGGCTTCTTGGAGTGCAAGCATAGAATTTATGTAATTTCCGTTTGCCTTTGCCTTACACATTGTAATGTTGACATGATGTCTAGTGTAAGAGGAAGTTCTGACTGAGATCCCTTCGATTCGTGCCTCAGGAGTCATATAATTAGGCCACTCCCAAGCAGCAATTATACAATGAGGCTTTAAATTATCGGCTCTTAGGCCCATACCTTCAGATCCATAAAAACACATCGGGCGTAGATAAGCTTCTTTGAGGTTATTAAGTTTGACTACCTCAACTTGCGCATTATTTATTTCTTCTTTTGCCCAAGGTATGTGAAAGTTTAAAATATGGGCGGAACGAAATAATCGATCAGTATGGTCGTGAAGCCTAAAAATAGCCGGGCCTTTCTCCGTAGGGTATGCCCGAACACCCTCAAATACTCCCAGACCATAATGAAGCGTATGTGTAAGGACATGCACCCGAGCTTCTTTCCATGGGACTATTTCTCCATCGAACCATATGTGCCCCTCTCGATCGGCCAGAGTCATAGTCATTTTAGAGTGCTCCTTTTTAGAATAAAGACCCGTTATTGCACCATAAAATGACCCACAACAATAGCCCAACAGACCCGGCAGTCTTTTTAGTTTAGGATAAGATCAGATATCTTTAGACCACATCATCAAGCCTCTTTTTGCTGTTATACTCGCAGTTCAATTAAAACAATTTAAATATTTTCCGATGCAAGCAGATAAAATTAACTGGTTTCGAAGCGCCGCTGGCTATATAGATGCGCATAAGGGCAAGACTTTTATTGTGTCTTTATGTGATGGTGCTATTTCCTCTGAGAATCTAGAAAAAATTGTCTCCGACTGCATTTTACTAAACACACTCGGTGTGCGCCTTGTTATTGTCTTTAATGGAGACCAACGAATACAAAACAAGTTACGATTAGATTGGGCTGAGTACAAGGGTAAAAAGATTACTAGGTTTAGTCAAATAGCTCTCCTCTCTGAAGTTATAGGTTCAATAAGAAATGAGTTAGAAGCAATTTTCATGTCCCACTCCTTTCATCTCCCTGGGGGTAAAAAGGAAATACTTCTAACCTCAGGTAATTTTGTCAAGGCAAAACCGTTAGGAGTTGTAGATGGGGTCGATTTTGAGTCTTCTGGAGAGGTAAGAAAGATAAACGCGTTCGCAATCAATAGACAACTTGATACGAATGCGATCTTACTAATACCACCTATAGGCTTCGCACCGGGAGGTGAACTTTTTTACCTGAACTCGGACGAGGTAGCTTGTAAAATAGCCTGCGCTGTTTCTGCAGACAAACTCATATATTTGAGCAAGGTCTCCGGATTACTAGATCAGGAGGGTCAAGTCATTTCGGAAATTGATTTAAGCAGAGAAAAAGAACCAGTAACTGAACAAAACCTATATCAATTTTGTCAGGAGGCCTGTGACAAAGGTGTTCGTCGGTGTCACATCATAAGCCATAAAATTGATGGCGCTATTATTCAAGAGCTTTTTACGCATCATGGCTCGGGAACTCAGCTAACTGGAACGAGTTCAGAGAAAGTTAGGTCCGCTATGCAAAAAGACGTAAACGCCATACTTGATTTAATAAAGCCCTCAGAACGAGAGGGAGCCCTTGTTTCAAGGACTAAAGAATCAATAGAAACCGAACTGGCTAACTTTTTTGTTATTGAAAGAGATGGATTTATAGTTGCCTGCGCCGCACTAAATACTTACGGCAAAGTGGGAGAGGTAGCGTGCATGGTTACTCATCCTGATTATCGAAACATGGAAAAGGGAGATAAACTTTTAGATTTAATAGAAGAGAAAGCAATAGCGGGTGGGTTACACAGTTTGTTTGTATTAACAACGAAAAGCGCGCATTGGTTCAAGGAGCGCGACTTTTTATCCATCGACTTTGATGAACTCCCGACAGAGAAAAAAGAAGTTTATGATCTGAAGCGTTCATCTATAATTCTAAAAAAGGAACTTGCTCAATAGCCTAACGATTGGTATCTGCTTTTAATCTCAGAACTGTAGTCTTTAACTACCCGTACCAGCAACTTCACGTTCTCTAGCGGAGTTTGAGGCAGAATTCCATGACCCAGATTAAAAATGTGCCCAGGCCGGCCCGCCACATCATCTAAAATTTCCTTAGCAGCTTTTATAACGGATTTTTCACTTCCAAAAAGGGCAACCGGATCCAGGTTTCCCTGGATCGATTTACAACCTAAATCATTCCAAGACTCTTTAAGCGGAGCACGCCAATCTAGAGCCATCACATCTCCTCCCGCGGCAGCCATCAGCCGCAACAACGCTGGATTGCCTGTACCAAAATGAATAATCGGCACTTTTTTGATTAAAGATTCGAAAAGCCTTTTTGTATGCGGGTATACATGTTTCTCGTAGTCGCTCACTCCCAAACATCCCACCCAACTGTCGAAAACTTGAATAGCATCGACGCCGGATAGAATTTGATAGTTGAGATAATCGATTATCGAATCCGTCATTTTGTCCATAAGCTCACTGAACTCTTTGGGGTGCGAGCTCATAAGCTTTTTAACGTAGATATAACTCTTAGAGCTTCCACCTTCAATCGCGTAAGAGGTCAATGTGAATGGCGCACCTCCAAACCCAATGAGAGGTATATTAGCGGGGAGAGATGATTTTATTAGCTTGATTGCCTCTCGAATGTAAGGCATAGACTCAGAACTTTCTTTTGTCTTAACTGAGCCAATTTCTGAGATGGAACGAATGGGATTCTCGATTACCGGCCCAATTTCTGGAAAATAATCAAGGTTGAAACCCATAGGCTCAAGAATAGGAAGAAGGTCTGCGAACAGGATTGCCGCGTCCACATCTAAGATCCGCTGAGCATCGCATGTTACCTCCGCGGATAATTCAGGGTTTTTAAAGAAGTCTAAACTTGGGGTCTTACCTTTTACACGGTGATAGTCAGGCATGTACCGCCCGGCCTGCCTATTCAGCCAAATAGGCGTTTGTGGGGTTTGAAGGCCGCTACAAGCCCTAACAAACAACGATTTTTCCATTACCTTTGCCTTCGCTCTCGCTTTTCTATCTCAGGGTGTCAACTTTGGTTTATTCCCGGAGTTTGAACCATTTTTACACTAAGAGTAGAGTGTCATTTCTGACTCGGGTGACACGTCCTTATCATAGTCTACGTCTTCAAAATCAAACCCATAAATTTGCATGAAGTCTCTCCGATAACCCTCAAAGTCTGCTATTCGGTCCATGGTGTCAGTATTAAATTTTGCCCAGTTTTCAGAAACATAATCTTGTACGTCTTCCAAAAGTTCGTAATCGTCTAACCTTATTCTTCCGGATTTATCTAGGTTAATTTCAGCTCCACTGTAAAGTTCCTCCGAAAAAAGTCTGAAGGCTTGCTCGACGCACCCTTCGTGCAAATTCTTATCTTTCATGATCCTAAACAGTAGAGATAAATAAACGGACATCCCGGGTATCGCAGATGCTGCTTGAGTTACCAAACCTTTCATAACTGCTAAGTAAGCATTGCCTTTTTTTTCTAATGATTTCTGAGATATGGCTTTAGCTGCTCTCTGCAAGTCTTCCTTAGCTTTTCCTATAGTCCCTTGATTATAGATAGGCCAAGTAACTTCGCTTCCAATGTAAGTATAGTTTGTGGTGATGAACCCTTCAGAGAGCAAATCCCTCTTCATAAGCTCCTCTATCCATAACTCCCAATCCTCTCCTCCCATCACTTTTACAGTGTCTATAATCTCCTCATCGCTTGCCGACTCAAGCGAGATATTACGAATCTCCTTAGTGTTGAGGTCGACTGTCAACCCATCATAACCGGACCCAATTGGTTTCAAGGTTGACCTCACTATTTCTCCATCGGAGAGAGTGCGCGAGGGCGCCGCAAGTGAATAAATAACGAGATCAACCTGGCCAAGATCGCGCGAGATAAGATCGCAGACTCGATGCTTGATTTTTTCTGAAAATGCGTCTCCGTTCACGTTTGCACAGTAAATTCCGTCTTTTTCTGCGAGTCTTGAAAAAGCTGCTGTTCTATACCAGCCAGGAGAACCGGTTTTAGACGGCTGCGGAGAACGTTCTAGAAAAACCCCGATAGATGCAGCACCATATCCAAAGCTCGCGCTAATTCTCGAAGCCAAGCCATATCCTCCTGACGCGCCAATAATCAATACTCTCTCAGGGCCATCATGCAACCTACCTTTGTTCTTGACATAATTTATCTGGTTCTGTACGTCAACCTCGCAACCAGTCGGATGAGTTGTCGTACAGATAAAGCCCCGTATTTTTGGTTTGATAATCATGATCTTTTTTCCCTATAACTGATCCACATGAGAAGTAGTCCTAACAGAATCATTGGAATCGAGAGAAGCTGGCCCATCGTTGTCCCAACAAATAAAAACCCAATATGAGTGTCAGGGGCACGAAAAAGTTCCGAAAAGGTTCTTAAAGCCCCATAAGATATGAGAAAGAAAGCAGAGATTGACATGATTGGACGATGTTTTCTCGTAAAAGACCACAGCAAAAAGAACAAAATCGGTCCCTCTAGGATCGCTTGATATAAGCTAGATGGGTGCCTCCCTAAAGTATCTCCCGGGAATATTACTGCCCACGGGACGCTTGAAACTCGTCCCGGTAATTCTGTATTGATAAAATTTCCTAATCGTCCGCAACACAGTGCGATCGGTATAGAAGGCGCGATGAGATCAGTAATCCTAAAATATTGGATTTTCTTTTTGAACGCATAAATAGCTATTGCAAACAAAACCCCCAAGAGGCCTCCATGGAAAGACATCCCTCCTTGCCATATTTTAAAGATTATTAAGGGTTCGGATAAAAACTGATCGTAATTGTAGAAAAAGATATAGCCCAAACGACCGCCCAATAAAACTCCTGCAACTGCATAGAAGACGATGTCGCTGATGCTCTCCGAATCCCACTGAGATTTATCTTTTCTGGCGCGTAAAGAGATATTGGCCCAAACCAAGCAAATACCCAACAAATAGCTGAGCCCATACCAATGAATCTGCAAAACGCCGATATTCAATGCAACTGGGTTTATCTCTGGATATTGAAGCATTCTCTTGGCATATTTGGGAAACCTTTATTATCCTTCAAAGCATTCTACCAATAAACCGATTTTTTATGTGTTTAATTCTTTTTGCGATCAACCCGAACTATGAATACAAACTAATTCTGGCTGCTAACAGGGACGAATTTTTTGAGAGACCGACAGAAAGAGCCGAATTTTGGGGCGACGAAGAAAAGATACTCGCCGGAAAAGACTTGCAAAAAGAAGGAACCTGGCTAGGCGTTTCAAAGCGTGGACGGTTTTCCGCAATAACAAATTTTAGGCCGCCTCAAGCTAGCGTTTCTTACAAACGCTCAAGAGGAGAGCTTCCTATAAACTTCTTAGAAAGCGATGATTCACCCGAGGACTATCTAAACTCGATTGCTGAAAACAAAATAGAATACAATGGGTTTAATCTACTAGTAGGTGATCTAAAAGAATATTACTACTCGAGCAACAGAATCAAAGTTAATCAAAAGTTAGAAAACGGTTTTTTTGGACTTAGTAATGAAAAGCTTAATTGCAGCTGGCCGAAGGTTAGAGATGGCCGGCGAAAGTTAGCTCGTTTGGTAGAGAAGGGATTTTCAAATTCAGATCTATACAAACTTCTAGAGGATACAGGTTCCTCTGAAGAATTATCCGCCAGCTTCATTCATGGAGAGAACTATGGCACTAGAGCGATGACTATTCTAACTATTGACTCTTTTGACAATGTGTCGTTTGAAGAGAAAACTTTTGGACCGCTGGGTAAATTTGAAGGGCTGACCAGTTTTAGTTTTATGTTGGAGGAGTAATCAGTTTAGGTTGAGTCAGTTTTGTTTAGTTACTCTAAACCTCCGAAGCGAAGCGGCTTAACTGAAGCAAGGCCTTTCGGTATACATCTTTCTTAAAATTAACAACTTGGCTAAGCGGAAACCAATAACTAACCCATTCCCAATGATCGAATTCCTGATCTTCAAATCGATCAACTTTTATGTCTGCATCTTCACCCAAAAACCTTAGTAGAAACCACTTCTGCTTTTGTCCCTTGAAAGGAGTTTTGTTCTTGCTTAGGAACTTTTTCGGAAGACGATATTTTAGCCACCCTTTTGTTTGTCCCAAAACCTCAACATGAAAAGGCAGCAATCCAATCTCCTCCTCAAGCTCCCTAAACATTGCTATTTCAGGAGTTTCTTTATTATCTATGCCCCCTTGAGGAAATTGCCATGAGTCCTCACCATAGCGACGAGCCCACAAAACTTTGCCGAATTTATTTATTAGAATAATTCCTACATTTGCTCTAAAACCGAACTTGTCAATCAATTTACTATCACTTTTTTTCACACAATTTAAGGGACAAATTTCTATTATTTTTCATTCTGCTTTAAAATTCACCCAAGACTACACTGCGTAGAGTTTAAAGAGTTCATCGAGGATTTTTAATGAATTTAGTAATATTCGATCTTGATGAGACTCTAATAAATGTTGACAGCGATGTCGAATGGGGACGCTATTTAATCGATAAAAACCTAGTCGATCCCGATGAATGGAAATCAAAAAATGAAAAATTCTATTCGCAATACAAAAGCGGTCAGCTCAACATAGATGAATATCTAGCATTCTCCTGCGAACCTCTAAAAAATATAAACCTTGACGTTTTGAAAAAGCATCGTAAAACATTTATATCGGAACGTATCAAACCAAATATTTTGAAAAAGGGCCAACGACTTATAGAAAAACATCGTAGTGAAGGAGATGAACTTTTGGTAATAACCGCTACGATCGAGTTTATAACAAAGCCAATTGTTGCTTTACTGGGTATTGAACAGATCATCGCTCCTATCCCTGAGTTTGAAAACGGAGCATATACAGGAAAAATTGTTGGCATACCGAGTTTTCGGAACGGCAAATTAGACCGTCTTAACCAGTGGCTTAAAAAAAATAATAAAGCTTTCGACAACATAACTTTCTACTCGGATTCACATAATGATATTCCTCTTTTGAGTGCAGTAACTAAACCAGTCGCTGTTGATCCAGATCCAATCCTTCTGGAGGAATCAAAAAAAAGAAACTGGCTGATTATTAGTTTAAGGTAACTGCATGGAGAAATTATTAAAGTTTGCATGTCTGTTGAGTTGTATCCTCGTATCCTCTTGTGAACCAAAAATCTTGGAAAACAAAGATAGAGCAATGAACGAGAAAAAACTGGGAGAGATAATAAACCGAGAAAACGATAAGCTTTTGAAGTTAACAAGCCAGAAGATAGATCTGCTCTCGAAAAGCACAAAAAATTATCTCGACACCCTGACAGAAGAAGATCGATTAAATTGGCAGGAAGCTTGGCGCGCTGCGCACGAGTCCTTCCTCGCGATAACCTTTCTTCCAAATAAAAAAAAATTTTCGCAAATTGAAGCATGGCCTCTTAGTCCTGGCTTCTTGGATTCATTAGAAAACTATCCCTACTCTGGCATAGTCAACGATTCCACGATCCAAATAACGCCTGAGGTATTAAAAACTCAGCATATGATTACTGATCCCAGTGAGATTTCGCTTGGCTTTCATGTTTTAGAATACTACGCGTTTGAAAGAAACTCTGAGGATTTAAATGGATCGGAGGAAATTAAAAAGCGTAGAAGATCTCTGATATCTGTGGTTAGCGATCTCCTAGTCGAGGAAATAAAAAAGTTAGAAAATGAGCCTCATAAAAAACTGAAGACAAGTTACCCCGAGCTAATTTCGCACATGAAGGATAAAGTGCAAGGAATTCATATCGAAATAAGAAGCGCCGAGCACTGTGTTTACAGCCGGAGCAGCGACGAAATAGTCAAGTATCAGTTAATGATTTTCAATGAAATATTTAAGAACACGCTCGAGATAGATAAGTATCTCGAAGAAATATCACCAGACTTGACTCGACAAATAGTACCCTTGTTAAGAGAAGTTGAAAATCATAGTACAAAGACGAACGACGGATATCTGGAAGCGGTAATCCCTAAACTCATTAAGATAGAGGGAATATTAGACAACTTCGAGACCTTACGAGAGTAAACCAAAAACATCTGTCCCACTCTTTTTTAACAATGGATTCTGTAATTGGAATTAACTGTTATTAGACGACGGTTCTTTGAGTTAAATTTGTTATTTTGTTTCGTTTTTTTGGGAGACTTCTTGACCCTATTTCTAAATTTTTCAGAATGTGAGTGCGGTTTTTTCGAACATCAAATATTTTTTTCTCTTCATGATCCAGCCTCTTAAAAAAGACCGCCAGCAGCGATCGATATAGCAAACCGTTTGAGATGGTCATTCTCTTGCATGTGATTCATGCCTAAAGATCTAACAAGTTGAAACGCTGGGTTTCGAGAGCTATATCCTCGATGAAATGCTTCCATGGCCAACCCAAAAATAAGAGCCTCCGACCGTCTGTTTCTCTGGTAGCGCCTCAAAATGTCTTGATGAGGCAACCCGATTCCCTCGATCTTTGACATTGAGATTTCTTTTGCCAAAACTTCTGCATCCGCAAAGCCTAAATTACCTCCTTGGCCTGCTAAAGGGTGAATCGTGTGTGCCGAATCTCCAATCAGTGCAACTTTATCTTTGACGTACTTCACAGCATGTTTTTGTTGCAAGGGGAAACAAAAACGCTTAGTTAAAATCTTAAGCTTTCCGAGTTTTCCTTGGGTCCTTAAATTTATTTCATTTTCAAAATAATCCTCTGGTTGAAGTCCAAAATCTTTAGTAGAAGACCATACCACCGCAAACTTTCCTCTTTGTGCCAGAGGAAGAAGTGCGAGAGGGCCTTCTTTTCCAAACCACTGAAACGCGGTACCACTAGTTGGCCTCGCCGCTTCCACGACACAAACGTTGGCTGCCTGATCATAAGGATATTGTAAGGTTTTTATCCCGAGCGCTTGCCTGGCCGCTGAGTTTGAGCCATCCGCTGCGACAAATAAATCACATTGCAAGAGTTCAAAGGTAAACGGATTTTTCCAAAAAATTTGAATGTCTAAACTTTTTGCTAGCTCTAGCATCGAATGCCGAAGCGCGTCGACTTGGATTATCAAACCTAAATAATCTTCTTGATTAGCTTTCGAGGAAAAGCTGACTACACCCACGCCGTCAGAGTCAATAACAACTATTTCTTGAAAACTAGTTTTGGAAGAATCTTCTAGCTGGTCTAGCACTCCTAAACTCTTCAGAAACTTAGCAGACCTTTTGTTAACGGAAATTACATTGGAAGACAGCCCGGAGGAAATGATCGGAGGCTCTGATTTGTCGAATATGGTTACATTTTCACCACCTAACTTCGCTTTTATAGCAAAACTTAATCCTGATAAACCGGCGCCTACTATATTTATTCTTGACATGGTTATTCTCTCTTCATACTTAGAGAACCTCTATATCCTTTTGGTTCTCGTTTCACAGTAAACCGTCAAAGCGCCAACTCGCACAAACTCCTTAAGCTGAGTATAGTCAGACTCGTTTTCGTCACTATCATCAATATCCTCCGATATTTCAGATATACGTCTGAAATCTTGAATGGTTTCTCTTATCATCGCGTTCTCAAATGAAGCGGAAGTCAGTCCATATTTTTCTGCGGCAGCAACGAAGCCGGAGCACCAAGCAGACAAAGCAATCACTTGCTCATTTAACGGACTTTCGTCAGGAGGCAATGCTAATTCGAACTCGAAGTTTGAATACTCGTCCAAGCTTTCCGCACCCTGCTCTAAAACTGCGTTAACGATCGACGTTAACTTTGCGCTAGGGGCACATCCAAGATAAGCCTCTAGCCAAACATACAATTCGTCTGAACGAAAATTCAGGCCGCCGGACGACATCATTCCTATGATCATCCCATGGAATTCAGAGCAGTGGCGACGTATACGCTGAGTTTCAAAAATCTCTTTAATTTCCTTATAGATTTCCATGTTTGCTTCAATTTCTGACAAATTAAGTGATAGAACCCTTGAACAGGTGTTCTTCACCGATTTATAGTGATACTACGTTCATCTTACAGAGTCGTCACGTGGAGATTCATTACTTAGAGAAAAAAATTGATGCCCTCATAGCTTATTGCAAAGACCTGGAGAACAAAAACTCATTTCTAGAATCAGAGCAAACTAAATTGAAAAAGGAAAGGGCATCTCTCGTAGAAAAAAATCGAGCTGCGAAAACAAAGATAGAACTGATGATAGAACAATTGAAATCGTTAGGAGATAGTTAATTGAGTTCATTTAAAACTATTGCGGTGTCAATACTAGGAAAAGAGTACCAAGTTAATTGTCCGATAGATGATTCAGACGCCTTGATAAAAGCAGTCGAATACCTAGACAAGAGAATGAATGAAACGAAAAAAAACAGTAGCACTATAGGAATTGACAGAATTGCAATCATGACTGCGCTCAACCTAGCGAGTGATTTACTCAAAAAAAATACGCAAGTTGATGAAATAACTAGCGAAAGAGATGAACTTAGCAATCAATTAAAGAATCAAAACAATATGATCCATTCCGTATCAGAAAAAATTGTGAACGCTATCGGAAACTTTGGAGAAAGAAATCTCCCTTAGTTAAAATAGAGTTTGGCACCAGCTCGTTGACAGCTATAATAAGAAGGTTCCCTGGAGTGTTCGCCAGTCGATATGTCCTCGACCCTTTATGCGACACCCAGGAGGTCTTTTTTTATGGCCTATGTGCACGTCCGCGAGTCGGAACGCCTTTGTCCATATGGAGACCACCGCCTTGAACCGCCGGGTTCAAGGGCCTATCCGAACAGCGGCATTTTGGGGAACTTGAAAGCTTGAAATGAAAAACGAATTAAGGGCTTTGCTGAGGAAAAAACGAGAAAATATGCTTCCTTTGAAACGAAGCAGAGATTCAAAAAAAATTGCCTTAAATATCCTGCGTAACCGTGAGCTCAGCCTCGGAAAAAGACTAGGCTTTTACTTTTCTTTGAAGTACGAAGTCAATACAAAAATGTTAATATGTGCTTTTTTGAACCAAGGGAAAGAGATTTTTCTGCCTATAATTGAAAAAAAAAAGATCTTGTTCGCTAGGTATGACCCAAAAAAAACCACCATTATTGAGAACCGTTATGGGATAGGTGAGCCCTCGAGAAGAGAGGCAAATATGGTTTCACCTTCCTCTCTGGATACCGTCTTTTTACCTATTGTCGGTTATAACAATGCGTGTTACCGAATCGGGATGGGCGGAGGATTTTATGACCGAAGTTTTAAAAATCTTAAGGAAGATTCACCAATTCGTATTGGGCTTGCATTTTCATTTCAAGAGGTAAGTTTTGAACCTGAAAGTCACGATCTTCCGTTATTTGGAATTTGTACGGAAGATGGCATGACCTTCAGAAATAAGCGAAAATAAAAAGATTCTAGAGGAGTTGGCCCTTATACAAATTTTGCTATCATTTGTTTGAGAAGGAGAATCTTTTTTTAATATATGGCTGAAAGACAGATTTTAAGACTAGGAAATCCGAATCTTCGTCTGAGAGCAGAGGCGTATCCTTCGAAGTTAGTCGGGTCGACTGGTTTTCTTCAAATTGTTAACGATTTGCGTGACTCTCTTCATAAAGTAGGGGGAATTGGTCTAGCAGCGCCTCAAATAAATATACCATTCAGAATCTTAGTCATTGAGATAACTAATACCTCAACTAGATATGGAGAAATACAGTCTTTTCCCTTCGAAGTTTTTGTTAATCCGACTTTATCCGTCATCGATGATAAAAAACAGGGTTTTTGGGAAGGATGCCTGTCAGTTCCTGGAATGATGGGCTACGTTGAAAGGCCAAGAAGGATAAAAGTTGATTACACAAACGAAGACGGCGAGAAAAAATTCACGATTTTTGAAGACTTTCTTGCTACTGTGTTTCAGCATGAACTTGATCACTTGGACGGAACGCTCTACGTAGACAAAATAGCAGATCCAGAGTTTTTTGCCTTCGAAGACGAGTATCGAAAGTATCACGTTTGAGTAGTAAAGCTCCATATGGAACTATAGAAAAATAAGGCCTTTGCGATCCAAGGTAGGTAAATGAGCCTGATCCGATCTTTGACCCGAGGGTATACTCAATTGAGGGTCGTGTTCCGAAAATAGATCAAGGCGCTTTATTTGCGACCAGAGCAGTCACACCTGGCAACATTTTACCTTCCAAAAACTCAAGAAAAGCTCCACCCCCTGTAGAGATGTACGAAATCCCGTCTTGCACCCCCGAACTTTCAATTGCCGAAATGGTGTCACCCCCTCCAGCAACAGAAAAAGCCTTACTTTCTTTTATCGATCTTCCTAATTCTCTCGTTCCGGCTGAAAATTGCGGTATTTCAAAAACTCCGAGTGGACCATTCCAAATAATAGTTTTCGCATCAAAAATTAATTTTCGATTTTTAGAAATACTTAACGGGCCAATGTCTAAAATGTGATCGCCCGAGGAGACTTTGTCTACTTTTTTAACACTCCATTCAGCAGCCTCATCAATTTCTGAGCTGACAACTACATCAGTTGGAAGCACAATGCGCCCACAGTTCATAATCTCTCTCGCAACGTCAATCATTCCAGGTTCATGCAGTGAATTGCCTATATCCTTACCAGAGGCTGCTAGAAACGTATTAGCTATCCCTCCCCCGACAATAATTAGGTCAACTCTGCGGGAAAGGGAAGTTAGTATTTTAAGTTTTGTCGAAACCTTACTACCACCGACAATTGCCAAGACTGGTCTTTGGGGAAACGAGAAAACTTTATCTAAAGCTCGAAGCTCTTTTAGAAGCAGCGGCCCAGCACAAGCAACAGGCGAGTATTTAGCTACACCTTGCGTGCTTGCGTGCGCTCTGTGAGATGTAGCAAAAGCGTCCATTACAAATATATCGCTGAGAGATGCTAACTTACGGCTCAATCTTTCATCATTTGCTTTTTCACCAGAATTTATTCGGACATTTTCTAAAAGCAATATATCTTCATCGAAGAAATCGCAGCCGTTTAAATAATTGGACTCTAATCTAACTTTTAAGGAAGTCATTTCTGCCAGCCTTTTGGCAATGGGGCTGAGAGAAAACTGTCTTTGACTCTCTATCGGGACTCCTTCTTTCGGTCTACCAAGATGAGACATCAAAATCACTTTTGCTTTTTTTGAGACCGCATATTCAATAGTTGGTAAACATGCTTTTATCCGTGCTTCGCTTTCTATATGCCCGTCTTTTATGGGAACGTTAAGATCTTGCCTAATTAAAACTTTTTTATCCGAGATTTCGAGGTCGAAAAGTGAAATCATTTTTGTCATCAAATAATTCCTTCGACTACCTCTTCTATATTTGCTGAGGTGAATCCGTATCTCTCAAATAATTGCTCTCCCGGAGCGCTTGCACCAAATGAATCTATTCCTATAATCACCCCTTCCGAACCAATATATTTATGCCAAAAATTGCTATGGGCAGCTTCAATCGCAATTCGTTTTGTTATATTCGGAGGCAGAACGCGGTCTTTGTAAGCTCTCGGCTGTGAGTCGAAAACCTCGACGCATGGCATTGAAACCACTTGGATAGAAACGCCTCTTTTCAAAAAGGTTTTAGCGACTTCGACCCCAAGAGAAACCTCAGATCCAGTTGCAATAATTAAAATATCGGGTTGTGAACTAACTTCGGATATGATGTAGGCTCCTTTTTGAATTTCGTTTATGGCGTCCTTGGCGCGTTTTAAAGTAGGCAAGGATTGTCGACTAAATACTAGAGATGTTGGACCATCGGTTCGTTCAATAGCTGCTTTCCATGCAAAAACGGTTTCGACTGCGTCACATGGCCTCCACACATTCATATT
>JAYYDI010000130.1:0-23727 GCA_036161055.1 Pseudomonadota bacterium | reverse complement strand
ACCCAACATACTTGTTAGGCGCGGTTTATAGTTCACTCTCTTCGGCAGCGAGGAATCTTAAGAAAGAATCACCTGAAGAGGTAGCTGATCTGGGAGACCTTAATCGTCTGCTAGGTTTTGATCATATTTGGGCGTTAGATGAAAGACTTCGCTCATAAAAATGAAAATTGGAATTAAGGGGGTTCGATTGATTCTTTTTTCGGACAAAAAGAAAAAAGCTTGAGTCACCTCATCAAAAAACGAAACATAGGGCTTTAGAAGTGTATTCTGTTCTATCCTTGTGAAGTTGTTGCAGTGCTTGCGTTTTTTGGTGTGTGGGTTTAGATCTTTAATAGAATTTAAGGAAATATCATGGCAATTGGAATCGGTATGGGAACCTCAGTTTTTCCTTTTGATGAGGCAAGAGATTACTTCAAGTGGGTAGATAAATGCGAAGCGGGGAAAGTAGATTCGATATGGCAGACTGATCGTTTGGTTTCAAAGGAGTCTATGCTTGAGTGCCTTTCAGCCATGGCAATTTTGGCTGGATATACTGAGTCGATTAGGTTTGGGATGAATGTTGCTTCGATAGCTATTCGTGACCCTCTTGTCACTGCTAAGCAATGCGCTACGATTGACTATATCAGCGGGGGGCGACTCTTGCCTGCTTTTGGATTAGGGAGCAAGATTTCGCGCGATTACACTGCTACCAACATTTCGACGAAAGGACGAGGAAAGAAGGCCGATGAGGCTTTAGAGATCGTGTCTAGGCTTTGGGCCGAGGATTCGGTTACCTTTCACGGGGAGCATTTTTCTTATAAAGACGCTGTAATAAATCCAAAACCAGTCAACGCCTCTATCCCTCTCTGGATAGGTGGGTCAAGTCAGATAGCAGTAAAGAGGACCGCAAGGGTTGGAACAGGCTGGCTGGGCGGAATTGATTCTCCAGAGACTGCAGGTGCAGTAGTTTCTGGTGTTAAAGAGGCTCTAAAAAATACAGAACGAAAAATTGATGATGATCATTACGGCGCAACGCTCCTCTTTAGATTTGGAAATCAAGATGATCGATCCGTACTGTCCACCACAAAGGGGATAAGTGCTCGCATGGGAAAAAATGCGGGAAGATATTTTGTGGTTGGAGAAACATCACAAATTGTCGAGAGAATCAAAGAATTTATAGATGTGGGTTGTCACAAGTTTGTTATGCTACCAATGGCCTCGGGTACCAAAGAGGTCATGGAACAGACGCGATTATGTATTGATGAGGTCATTCCTGAATTTAGCTAGTGTAATGCGGTAACAAAAAGCTTCCTTTATGAAAACAGGGTTTTTTAAAGAAAATTCTTCTCAAGAATACGTTATTTTGCTTGAAGGAAAAGAAATTGCGAGATATGCCAGTATCAAAGAGTTTGTGTACGAGCACGCTCGGCTCCTAGAGAGTCTTCAAGAAGCGCAAGACGAGCTCTTGGAAAGCTATTATAAGGCTCCTGAATAGGTTTTTAGACTTGTTCAACGCCGATAGAGATTGTCGTTCCCTCTATGGATAAGGGGTATTTCTTTATTTCCTCGTATGCTGGCGCAGTTAGGGCTTGGCCCGTTTTTAGACAGAATTCTGCCCCGTGATATGGGCAGATAATTTTACTCTTGTATATATGGCCACCCTCTAGAGCGAGAGTCGCATGTGAGCAATAATATGAGATGGCATAATAATCTTCGTTTTCGCGACAGATTAAAATTTCCTCTTCATTTAAGGACACGTGCAGTTGGTCATTATTTGCTAGCTCCGATTTGTCAGCAACCGGATAAAATTTTAGGTTCATATTTAATCATTGTTTATCGAGCGTCTGGCGCTTAATGGCACTCTAATAATACAAAAAGATAATTCCAACGCAACAGATCATGCGATAGAGTTAAGGGTAGGAATAGGAGTTTCTTTGAGCGAAAGGTTTTCACAAGCAGTCATTGCTCACAGATGGTTGGTAATTTTCACAACACTTTTAATATGTCTGCCACTTGGTTTCGGCGTTAAATTCTTGACGATCTCTCAAGAATCGAGAGACATGTTTGGCCCAAAAAATCCGCAATTACGGGCTTTTGAGGAGCTCGAAGAGACTTTTACTCGAGTAGAAAATATTTTTTTCGTCCTTGCACCTAAAGAAGGCGACATCTTTACTCCTGAGACTCTTTTAGTGATTGAAAAGCTCACAGAGGAGGCCTGGACAACCGAATATGTAAATAGAGTCGATTCAGTGACCAATTATCAGCATACGGTAGCAGATAATGATGATCTCCTAGTCGATAAGCTAATTCCATCGGCAGAAAATCTGTCTGTTCAGGATTTAGATCGCATTCGAACCATCGCTCTTAATGAGCCTTTAATCCTCAATCGCCTCGTTTCCGAAGACGGTCGAGTCGCAGGTATCAATATTGATTTGCACTTTGACGGGGAAGAAGACCAAGCTGTTAAGAAAGCAAATTGGGCGTGGGCTAAAAAAGACCAATTGATCCGGGATTATGATTGGTTAGATGTCTACGTCACAGGATCTACCATTATTAGCGCGAGTTTCGCTGAAACCGGTCTAAGAGACGTGAAAACTCAAACCCCGTTAATGTATATTTTTGTGATTACGCTCATGGTTATTCTTTTGCGAGCTATCTCCGGCGTAATTGCTATCGTAGTCACGACCTTTTTAACCCTTGTTTCGGCGATGGGGTTGGCAGGTTGGTTGGGGCTCTCCCTTACTCCAATCTCTTCGAATATTCCCGTAATTATATTAACGGTAGTTGTCGCTCACGGCATTCATCTTATGGTCGCTTACTATCAACAGCTCAGAAAAGGATCAGATAAAAACACTGCCTTAGTGGAATCGATAATAGCGAACCTTCAGCCTATCTTTCTAACAAGCGTCTCTACGGCGATTGGTTTTTTTAGTTTGAATGTTTTAGCAGACGTGCCTCCGATTCAACAAATTGGAAACATAGTGGGTTTTGCGGTCTGCTTGGCTTTTTTCTTGTCTCTAACTTTTTTGCCCGCGTTCACCTCGGTATTACCAAATCGAGTTGGCTTGAGTCCATCTCGTTCGGAATCTTTCATGGAAACTTTTGCTGACTGGGTAATAACAAATCGAAATGTTTTACTTGTCGGGACCTCTTTGACCGCGATTTTTTTGATGTCATTAGCCCCCTTTAATGTCGTAAGTGATCAATTTAGTAAATACTTTGCTGAGGGCACCCCAATAAGGACTGATACTGATTTTACTGATGAAAATCTAGGAGGATTGTATCGAATTGAATATTCTCTTGATACGAAGAAATCGCAGGGCGTGACCGATCCTGAATATCTGAATACGGTAGAGAAATTTGCTCAATGGTATCGAGAGCAAGAGCACGTGACACACGTGAATACATATACTGACGTCCTAAAGCAGTTAAATCAGCGATTAAACAGTAATCAGAAAGAATATTACAAAGTACCAGAAACAAAAGAATTGTCGTCTCAGTATTTACTTCTTTATGAGTTGTCTCTTCCCTTGGGCCTTGATCTCAATAACATGCTGAGCTTCGATAAGTCTGCATCTCGAATGATAGTTTCGCTCCCCAGTCTTAAGACTTACGAGTTCATTGAAATACAAGAGAGGGCAAAAAATTGGTTAAAAGAAAACTCGCCTGATCTTTTCCAAGAAGGATCAGCCCTTTCTCTAATGTTCACGCACATCGGCATTCGCACCATGCTGGGGGGCGTTAAAGGTGCATTCCTAGCGCTTTTTTTGATCACAATTGCGCTAATGATTTCTTTTAGATCAATAAAAATGGGACTGGTAAGCGTTTTGCCAAATCTTCTGCCAGGAGCAACAGGTTTTGGTGTTTGGTATTTACTTTCAGGTGAAGTAGGTTTTTCCCTTGCGATGGTGCTTGGGATCACTATGGGGATAGTCGTTGACGACACGGTTCATTTTTTAACAAAATATCTTCGCGCTCGAGAAACCAGGTCGCCGGAGGATGCTGTTAGGTATGCGTTCAGTAGCGTTGGAGTTGCTTTAGCTATTACAACCTTGGTTCTTGTAGTGGGTTTTTCCATGCTAGGAATTTCCGATTTCAAGATGAATAGTGATCCTGGTTATATGGTTGGGATCGTTATTACGATCGCCCTGCTATTTGATTTTCTTCTTCTCCCTCCATTGCTGATTAACTTTGACCGGTTTATCTATCGCCACGCAAAAAGCGGTTGATCAAAATCCAAAACGCGTGTCGCTCTCCCTAAAATCGCAACTTCGCGAAACTGGTAGAGCATTGCGGCTGTTGGCGCATAAATTCGATCATCCAGATAATTCATGGAAAGCACTTGTCGATCACTTTGGGGAATAGTTTCTAAGTTCGGCGAGTCCTTTCTATTCAATTCGGTAAAAGAGAAAAAATGAACTGAGGCAACTTCCGAGGGATTGCCTACTATTTGATTTTTTTTGAGGTCTGCGAAGATGACGATCGGGGTAATGACGTAGCCGGATCGAGTTACATAATCGTCGAGAGTACCTAACACGGCTTCATCTTCTACCTTTATATTAACTTCCTCTTCGAGTTCTCTGAGAGCCGCAGCTATAAATGTTTCATTGTCGTCAACCCTTCCCCCAGGCAGGGCCCACTGTCCGCTATGTTCTTTTAATTTTGATGATCGCCGCGTTACGACTACGGAGGATTCGCCTTCGAATTGGCATATTGTAATTGCAACTGCGGCTTGTTTTTTCCCCTCAGTTGATTGTCGTAAATCCTTAAAGTCACTTAAGTTTGATCGCACATGATTTTTAAGCGATGGACGGAAAGAAAAATTAGTTAATCTTCTCATTGGCGTTTTTTGTTTCAGCTAAACCTTATCTGAGTGCCCCGCAAGAGCCTTTCCTAAAAACTATCCGGTTCTTAGATCCGGCAGCTCGTAGTTTTGTTCGGCGAGATTGCTACGAATCATCTTTTTATCTATTTTCCCGGTAGAAGTTAAGGGAAGTTCGTCAACAAATATGACATCGTCCGGAAGTTGCCACTTCGCGAAAATCGTTGAGCAATGCTCCAAGATCAATTCGCTTGTCGTGTTTGCACCCTCTACTGCGACAACCAAGGCGACTGGTCGCTCGTCCCATTTGGGGTGAGGGTGAGCCACGACAGCTGCTTGTCGAACTCCTTCGAGCGCGACGATATGGTTTTCAAGATCAACTGAAGAAATCCACTCTCCCCCAGATTTGATGAGATCTTTTGATCTGTCAGCGATGATCAAATACTGCTCAGAATCGATTTTCGCAATATCACCTGTGATTAACCATTCACCATGGAATTTATCCGGCTGCTCATCTTTGTAATATTCTGAGCAAATCCAAGGCCCTTTGATTAATAATTCTCCAACGCTCTCGCCATCATGTGGAACGGGGTTCCAGTTTTCGTCAACAATTTCCATTTCTAACCCAGGCATCAAAAGGCCGGCTTTTCCCGTGTTCGCAAACTGTTCCTCTTCGGTGATCTTTAGGTGAGATCTCTTTGCGACTTTTCTTGAGAGGGTCCCGAGAGGGTTAGTTTCGGTCATACCCCATCCCTGAACCATCTCAATTCCTAATTCATCTGCGTACCAACGCATAAGGGATACTGGCGGCGAGCTTCCTCCGCATGTGAGTCGGCTAAGGTTGCTTAGGTCGTATTTCTCTGGACTCGCTTCGAGTACCGCTTTTACGCCTTGCCAGATAGTGGGAACGCCAGCCGATATCGTTACTTCTTCATCGCTCATGAGTTGCACTAACCGCTCTGGGTCCATGTAGCGATGGGGCATTACTTGCTTACACCCTAGCATTGACGCAGAAAATGGCAGCCCCCAGCCCATCGCATGAAACATCGGAACGATCCCACAGACTGCATCAACCGCGGAGAGGCTCATAGAGTCTGTCATTGATTGGGTTATGGTATGAAGATAAGTAGATCTGTTCGTATACATGACACCCTTAGGCTTTCCAGTGGTGCCGCTTGTGTAGCAAAGACCCATGGGAGCATTTTCATCCAAGTTTGGCCATGTGAATTCTTCTGAATGTTCTTGAATGAATTTTTCATAATCAGTTTGGTTTTTCTTTTCTGGCTTCGTATTCTCACCTTCGCTACAAACGACCAGTAACTCTACGGTAGGGGTTTTGGAAAGTATCGGTTCTACTAAGGGCAAAAGATCTTCGTCTACAAATATGATTCGGTTCTCTGCATGATTAATTATGTAGGTGAGATCATGAGGAGAAAGTCTTATGTTCAGAGTGTGAAGGACACACCCCATTGATGGGATGGCTTGATAAAGTTCTAAGTGTCTGTAATTGTTCCACATAAAGCTACCAATTCGGTCGCCTTCCTTAATTCCAAATTCATTTAGCGCATTTGCTAATTTCTTTACTCTTTGCGAGGTGGTTTTTAAGGTTTGTCGGTGGGTGCCATTATTACGAAGTGTGACAATTTCTACATTGGGATCGAGGATGGCTCCGCGATGCAGGATCCTAGACATTAGTAGGGGTGTTTGCTGCATTGTCATTTTTCTGACCTTTAAAGCTTTAAAAACATGAACCTTAACTTTATCTGATAGAGATAAAAAGTTCATTATCAACGAGAAGGTATTGGGGGAGTAGAAGCAGTTAAATATTTTCTTGTTTATTTCTCTTTCTCAGTGCGTCTAATGAGAAGACAGTGAGCGCGATCCAGATAAACCCAAAGGCAACGCCTCTCTCCAAATTGAACGGCTCGAGAAAAAAGAAAATCGCGATAAGTAGAGATATTGTCGGCGCGATGTATTGGAGCATCCCGATTGTCGTAAGGTTTAGTCGTGATACAGCGGCAGTGAAAAAGAGCAGAGGAAAAACGGTTACCAGGCCTCCAAAACATAGGAAGACATCTGTGGTTCGGTCTATACCAAAACGAAGGTCACCCAGTGTCCCCGACCAGATGATAAACGCAAGCGCAAAGGGAAGAGCGAATAGAGTCTCAACAGCGAGTCCGGCGATTGGATCAATTGAAAGGGTTTTCCGTATTAAGCCGTAGAGTCCAAAACTGAAAGCAAGGCTAAGCGAAATCCAGGGAACCTTGCCAAATATTAATAGCTGCAAGCTTATCCCTAGGCCAGCAATAAGCACCGCTAGCCATTGCATCCTCCCGAGAGATTCTTTTAAAAAAACCAGCCCAAGGAATACACTCACAATTGGGTTTATAAAGTAACCCAAAGCGGTTTCGGTAATATTGTCGTTGATTACGGCAAATGTAAAAACTAGCCAGTTCACCGCAATGAGAATTGAGGAGGCCAAAAGTTTCGGAATTTGCGAAGGCTTTGGAATTACCAGATGAGCTTTTTTTCTTATAAGAAGTATTAACACAAGAAGAATTGCTGCCCAAATTATTCTATGACTTAGTATCTCTAGCGGTGGCACATGGTCGATAGGCAGGTAGTAGAGCGGCACGAGCCCCCAGAAAACAACCGCTGTCAAGGCGAAATAAAGCCCTTTTTTCTTTTCGAGCAGGTCCAGGCTTTCTTTTTGTTCGTCGGGGTTCAATATGCGCAAAATAATGACTAAGTTTTTAACTAACGATGAGAATCTCGCCCGAGGCTCTAACAGGGCGTCTTAAAAATTTGGTGACCAATTCTACGTTTTCGAATTTCTGTTCGCAGCTCATAGACAAATCGGTGAATGGAGGGCGACAAGGATCAGCGATCAGCACTTGGCGCACTCCGGCTCTCTTTGCGCGACCTATTAATCGAAGCAGTTGTTCAGCCATCTCGTCCCAAAAGCAGATATCCGCGCCTAAAATAATGTCGAATTGACTCAGATATTCGACGGTGAGTTGATTAAAGTTTTTCTTTTCCGCGAACATTTTTTGTCCATTTATCTCTGCATGTAATTGCAGGTAGGGCAAAACGTTTTTGTCAGCATCTATGCCGTGGGCTTTGTTTCCGAATTCCCTTGCACAGAATAACCCTAAGAGCCCCCATCCACACCCAATTTCAAGAACTTTGTATTTTTTTGGTATTCTGTGCTTTTTTAGGTAGCTCATGATCAAAAAGCTCGAGTTCCAAAATTTATTGCCATGGATTTCAGCGACGTAACCCTCTTTTTTTAAGTGTCTTACCTTAGCGTGATTAGAGTTAAGAATCTTTAAGCCAAAGGCTTGTCGGTAATTTCGCTGAGTCATAGATGTTGGTCTTGGTAAGAAAGGGAGACCAGTGTAACAGTAGAATCTCTACTTCACATCAGTTTCTGCGGGGAAGAAAGCATCACGCCCTTTTTGATAATTAAAGAAACTTTGATCAGGGTTTCTGTTTATCAGCGGACGCTCATACATTGGATGATAGAGGCTTCGAACCTCATGCTCGATCTCGAAAAGGAAACGCTTTGTCTTAGGATCGATGATCTTTGTAAATCGGTATTGGTTTTGATCAGTTTCGTCCGTAATTAGGTTATTTGATTCAAGGAAACTGTGGGGCCCTGAAAAGTTAGAAACATAAATAGCAATATGATGACCGTCATAGTTAGAGTTGAAATTTTTTACCTCTTTATAATTCAGGAATTGATCTCTCCCTATGAATATCGAGCAACTGTTATTTTTTCTTTCTGACTTGCAGCCAAGGACTCGTTCATAGAAAGACGAAATTCCCTTTGCTGTTCCAACAGGAACCTCAAATTCTATGTAGGGGATACCAAGTTCCATCTCATTGATTGCTCCCCTCTCAAAGCACTTTAATCTGTTCCCCCATGGGCAGGTGACGGATATGTGATGCTTGTGGCGGGTAAATTTGAAACACGTTCTGTAGAGGGGCGAATTTGTTTTACGCAGGCGAGCGTCTAATTCTGATAACTTAGGCACGACGATACCAACGTGCCCGCGAAGAATCTGAGGTTTCCCGGTAGGAAGATGAAACTGTTGCTTGCCAGCATTTATCCACATATTCCTGGGGCCCCATTCTATGTATGGATCTCTCGTTAAGCCTAAAACATTGGCATAAAAATAAGCGGCAACAGTTTGGTCCGGAACGAACAGATTTACGTGTTCAAGGGACATTATATTTCCGACGTCACCACGGGTCCTGTCGAAATTCTCGATTTTAGTTTTCCTCATTTTTCTAGTAAGAATAATTTAGACTTTGAAAAAATCCAGTAATTTTTTTGAATAAAAATCTCTTTTTGACTTTGTTCACAAGCCTATGAAAGCCCCTCCATTCCTCTCGCAGAGCTCTCGCATAGCAAGCGCAAATCTCATCCTTGAAGATTCAAAACCCGTTCTAAAGCCAATTGCATTGATAGTGACTAGTCTCTTACCATCACGAGTTACTAAGTTGATGTTGTCAACGAACTGTATGAGGCTGTCCACTGTTCTTTCTCCTTGATAATCATCAGCGAAAATCCAGATAGCTATTTTTTTATCAGGCGAATAAAAATTTGTTATTGCTTTTTTTATTCCCTTCTCAGGATTAGATAAAGATTGCTCCGGCCATCTTGCCAGGGCGCTTAAAATTTCTTGCCTGTTTTGAAGGTTTGCTTTATTCCAGACCAAACCCTGATACGGAAACAATAGATCTCCATCCGCATCCATTATTTGGATTCCTTTAAGTGTAGGGTAGCTGACCAATATTTGCTCTACCTTACTTAGAACATTTAGCCAGTCACTGCGCATACTTCCAGAGGTATCGATGATGAAGATGACGTACTCACTGTCTATTTTGATACCAGCCACTGTGTCGCTTACTGAACTCTCACCTGCTTGAAGCGTTTCAATTTTCTGTTTTATTTCTACCTCTTGTCTTAAAAGTTCTTGTTTTTGTTCCTCTACTTGCAATATTTCCTGAGAAAGTTTCTTTTCTCGTTCTGTCGCATTCTTTAAGTTTTTAGCGATCCTCATCGATTCCAATTCCTGATCTTTCTTAATTTGCTCTAACCTGATGAGGTTTTTCTCCAAAGTCTGATTTTCTTCCAACAGTTTGGTTAATTTTCTGTCAATTTCACTGAGATCTGGCGTCGGCGTTGAGATCGAAGGGGAAAAAGCTCTGACAAGAACCAGCATTAGAAGGATAGCTCCAAAGCCACAGCTGATGACGTCTAAAAAAGAGAGGCTAATGCCCTCTAACGAACGTTTTTTCTTCACCGCGGCCAGTCCTTTTGGGGTTGAATAAAACTTCCACCCGTCTTGTCAGCTAATTCCCAATACTCGATTGGCGCATAGGGATCCGCTTCCATTGGAAAGAGTATAATATTGATTGGGGGCACTTTCTTTGGGAGAGAGGAAACGCTTTTTTTAAAATATTCTCGACGGTCTTGGGAGGAGACTGTATAGTCTTTAGGAATATTTTTGTTCATGGTAGGCAAGCTATCTATCAACAAGTAGATGTTGTCGGGCATTGGTGAAAGCGAGGATAAAACGGAAAAAGCTTGGTATAAAGAAGTTCCTCCAGCGGGAGCGATTCCTTTCAAGCTAGTCTGTATTTTTTCTCGGATCTCGCCGTCCGATCCGTCTAACCAGGTTCTTGCTGTGTCTGGCAGGACATAATTTGCTTTTTCGTTAAAAAGCACAACCTGATATTTTGCTTCCTCCGGTATTTTTTCCATTATCCACTCGACGAAGGCTATTCCCCTCTGCCATTTCGGTGAAAGAATTTTTTCTTGCTTCACCATATTCCTTCTTCGAATTATATTTACTAAGTCCTCTGCCAACATACTGGAAGAGGAGTCAAGGAGTATGAGTATGTGACTACCACCCAGTCTCATGCCAGTTAGCACCTCCTTGAACCCACCGGCTTGATTCATAGTGGCTTTGAGCGCAGTCACTTGTTCCAACTCTTGATCCTCAAGAAAGCCTTGTTTACTCGCGCCCGTGCTCACTCGTTTTTGAACCTCTTGTAACTTTAGTTTTTTCTCCTCGTTTTCAGCTATTAGATTTTTCACTCGTATCTCAGCGAGTTCAATAGATGTTATTTTTTTCTGATCATCCAATGCGATTCTGTTCAACCGCTCTGTCTCTGATTCCTCAAGTGCTAAAAGTCTTTTCAGTTTTTGTTCTAGAATTGAAATTTGTTCACTGTTGGCCTGCGGTTTAGAAACAGTATCTGAGGATTCGAAATCTTGGTTGTATTGAAGAATTATGACGTAAAGTAGTATCACCGCCCCAAACCCGCAAGACATGACATCCAAAAAAGATAAAGTGAATAAATTAGATTCTCTTTGTTTAGCCATCCTTGATTTCGGAAATCAAAACTAAAGCCTCGCCGTTAAACTTTAATTGGTCACCTATAGACAACATTCTCTTTGTTTTTAGGGGTCTTCCGTTTAATTCCCAGTTATCTCCGCTGAAAGGTTCTATGAATAGTTCTGAGTTCAGACGTTCAATTCGTCCGACAGGCTCCTCGCTTTTGTATGGCCCAGCATCAGGATTTACACCCAAATCAAAACACTGGCCGATTGGGAAGGCTCTATCCCTCCAGAGCAAATGAGTCGGTGCCTTGCTTTCTGTTATCTCGATTTTTTCCTCAAATCGCTCTAGGCTGGCTACTCTGCTGAAGTACTTTGCTTCTGAGCTGCCCAAAACAAGATCATCTTTTAGACGATTAATAGATGAAATCACCGCAGAATCCTCAAGCTCTTTAATCTGAGTATCCCTTATTAGCTCTAATGAGTCTTTGATCCCTGGTAATCTCTTGAATCTTGGCGATAACAACACGTCAGTCGACTTCCCAAAGGATTTTTCACTACTGACCATTTCTATGATTCTCTGATAGAGAGGCGCACAACTCTTAACAATAGTTTCCTTTGCTAACGTCAACTCTAGATAACCCTGTTTTGATGCTAATTCAAAACGAGCGGCAGCCTCAGCTTCGAATTCAGCAACGAAATTTGGCAGCGCGTCGTATAGATCTTGTTCTGTCTTCGCGCTATGAAATGGGTCAAACCGGTGCACTCGGATGAATTGATCGGCTATAGTATTCGCCCAGTTGTTAAGAAAGTTATTGTATCCACAGTCGTTGATCTTCTTGGCACTGACCCGCGAGGTAGTTTGTTCTTTAAAAATCTTCGTAAGCGTAATCGAGTGCAGATTTATATCTAGATGAATAATTTCTGAGCGCGTATTGACTGAAGAAGCCTCGAGAATCGATGCGTCGACAAAAGAAGTCAAGGGTATTTCTAACTCCTCACAAATCCCAGCGAGTATGCCTAACTTTTCTTGACCAAAGTCGCTGGGGATGGCAATCACTACTCGTTCCGGTTTTATCTTCAACGGATTCCAGATCGCTTTTAGATGCAAGTACGCAAGGTCCGCATTACTTTTTGCATGCTTACAAGTCTGAGGCAGCGCGCCTTGGCTTAACTCGCTCCAGAATCGGTTATTTGTCCACTTCGGTAGGGACCTAAATCTGGCCCTGCCATCTTCTCCCAAGAAAATAGATTCCTCATGAACTACCGCGTAGCCTGGACTGTTAAGAATATGATCTTCATCCAGTGCTATTTGGATCCCTATATCGTTTATGATGATTATGCCTAAACGCATGTTCGCCTATGTTTTTAAATGACTTACTAACCGATCGTCGCAATAGCTTTGAACTTCATGAGTTAATCTTTCTTGAGCAAGTTGTAATTGATGCATTAGAAACATTATCAAAATACTAATGAGGAGTGCGACAAAGGTGGAGTTAAAAGCAACTCCAAGGGACTGGGTGACTGCAGTTATTTCTCCGCCTACTGCCTGATGGGCTTGCCCAAGCGCTTGCCCTATTCCTCTAACGGTACCCAAAAAACCTATCGATGGAATCGCCCAAGCAATGTATCGAATCATCGATAATTCAGAATCAAGCCTTTCTGATTCCGCGTCGCAAACGCTTTGTATTGAGTTAGAAACATCTTGAATGTTTTCTGTTGAACGAAAGCGATGCAGTGCAGTCATCAATGCTCGAGCAATCAGTGAATTCTGACTGGTTTCTGCTAGAGCTTGGATAGGTCTAGCGTATTCTCTGGTATCTTGAGGCAAAATGCTGGTTTCTTCTGAGGCCGAAATAAGATTCAATTGGAGGACTCTGCGTTCATTCATGTTTTGCCAGGCTTTATAGAGCATTAGTGAGATAGCCCAAAACATCAATATAAAACAGGCCTCTTGTTCGAAGTCTTTCACAACGACGTAAAATGACCTTTCTGGAACAAACTCAGGGTCTTCGAGCATCTGAATTTCCCGGTCCTGCAGAATCGCCGATGCGGTTGGTCGAATAATCCCCAGATAGATTGCATGAACCAATATAATTGCAATAATTAATGACAAAAACTGATATAGGAACTCGAAAGGAATTTTTTTATTCATATTAATATTAAATATCCCTGGGAAACGCTTTCCCTTGGTCTACCTTTATCACCTCGCTGCTTTTAATGTCCGCTTTTGGTTGGTTTATTTCGATCTCTTTTTTCGTTTCTCTTTTCTGAAGCATCTCTTCGTCTTCTGTGTCGGAATTACCTGTTTTTATCTCTTCTGCAAGTGACAACTGGCTCAAGAAAAAAAGGGAAATAAGAAATAATTTCATTCTAGATACCTCGCTATTCTGAATCCGACGTCGGCTCGTGGATCCCGACCATAATCTCGGAAGGTAAGTCTCAATGGGCTGAAATTTCCGTTAGTATAACTCGATCCTCGAATCACTCTATACCCTCCTTTTTTCGGCCCGATCGGGTCAACCAATAGATTCATGACCATTTCTGAAGAGTATATGTCATGAACCCACTCAGAGACATTTCCGGCCAAATCGAATATGCCTAGATCATTCGCGGGAAAGCTGCCAGATGGCGCCGGGCCCCGATAAGTATCATCGTAGTCATTGATGATGTTGCCAAAGGCATTTCGCGCAGATATATCAGCAAAATTTCCGAATTTATTAGGCGGGGGCATTTTGTCGCCCCACGGGAAAATTCGCTTAATCTGCTTAGATTCCCTGACCGCCCACGACCATTCGGCTTCTGTTGGTAGCCGATAACCTGTGTCGTTTCTCTCTCTCCTTTGCCAAATCCCATTAATTTTTTCGTAGGCTTTTTGAATACACTCTCGCTCGCTTAGCCAATTGCAGAAAAGAATGGCTGATTCCCAAGAGACATTTACCACGGGAGTCTCGGGGTCATTCAAAAAGGCCCGACCAAAAGTGCCTGAGTTGTGAGATGGATCATACTTTTTGTAATCAGCATTACTTATTTCCTTTGAAGCTAAGAAGAAGTGACGAGTTAGCCTGACTCTTTTTTCTATTTCGTTTGCTTTCCTTCCCGGCTCTCTCCTGCCTGCACCCATTTTGAAATCACCGAGATCGATTCTTACTAACCTATTGTTAAGACTCGTATAAATTTCCTTTGGAAGATTATTTCTCCGTGCCTCTGCAAGTGTTATTCTCGGCACATCGATGGCTTGTATTAAATTTGGGTTGGGGATAACGGTTTTTTCAAAATCAGAATAGCCACTTTGAACTATGCGCAGCGTGTGAGGCTTTACTAACAGTCTTATCCTATCGTGATTGCCTGAATATACCTCTCCATCAATCAACACGGTGGCGTCGCGCTGCAAGTTCAAAAGTTTGATATATCCATGCCGCGGCACCAAGTCGAAAACCATTTTTGAGAGTCCTTCCGACTCTATACTAATTCGCTTGGATAGAGACTCATAGCCGGCCTTTATCGCAGTGACATTGTACTCGGCTGGCGCCAGATCTAGCTTCAACGGAGACTGGCCTCTGTAAATACCCTCGACACTTAGATTCGCATTATCTGGTTTGCTTACTATCTCTAGATGCCCTTTTTTTGGAGTTAGCTTTATGACCGGGACGGAAATGTCTTGATTTGCAGTGACTTTCACCTGAATGTTGTTTTGTTCAAAACGCGGCAAAAATAGGCTCATCTCGTGAACGCCTTGACCCAGCTTTATTGTGTTTGGTGTTTCCCCAAGCATCTGGCCATTGGCCGATATTTTGGCCCCTTCTGGGAAGGATGAGATAGTAACATTCGCGAATGAGGGAACCATGCTTATATCGAGTTCTTGGGTTTTTCCTTCCCCTAAAATTTCTATTTTTTCAGAGTGTTCTATAAAAAGGGGATGACTTACCTTCAGAGTTCTTTGACCGGCTTGGATGGGTTTGATTGGCTCATGGGAGAGACCGATAAATTTTTCGTCTACATAAATACTCGCTCCAGAGAGAAGTTCTGAGTCGGCATAGACTTTTAGATTTAAAAAGCCAGGTTTTTTTTCTAAATTTAAAACGTGTTTCTGGTCAGGTTCATTTGTCACGTCAAATTGATAAGATAAAGCCTGAAACCCCGGAGCAGTTAACCGGACTTCACGTTTTCCAGGCTTCAGAAAATAAATATTTCCATACTTCGGAGCCATAATAGGATTGACCATGTCAAGCCTTGCACTGGCTGGAGAGGTGATGAATGATACTGCGCGAGACTGAAGGATGAAATATAGCCCGAAAACAGAAAGCGCAAGTGTCGCGAATATTGCGAGATAAGCAAGTGCTGCTCGGTTATTTGCTCCAACCTGGTCGGCGGTAGGTGGGTGGTATTTTTTCGTTTCTACAACCTTAAAATCGGGATCACTCATCTGACCTGCTCCGAATTGGCGATATAGAATTGATTTTCAGTGGAACCAGGAAAAACAAGCACTTCTGTTCGAATATCTCTAAATCCTGATCTCGACGACGTTACCGTGTACCTGCCGGGGAGGAGGTCAATCTCTAATTGTTGAAATTGCCCTAGGGACTTAAATCTTTCAATTATTACCTTTGATTCATTATCCGATAAAAATAACACGGGAATTTTTACTCGAGCTAACGAGATATAGTTGATTAATTCTTGGATTTTAGCTGCTGTTTCGTCAGATTTTTCCGTCAAATCAGTAAGTTCAGCGACCACCTTTATCGCCTCTGACAGTTCGGTATCGCTTTTTAGTAACATAGGGTCTCTAACCACCCGATTCAGAGAGCCAATCAACTCTAATCTTTTATTGATAATCTCTACTTTGTTTTTGGGCTGGACAAGGTCGGGCGAGAGCCTTAATGCTGCCAAATATTCCTCTTTTGCCCCCCTCCAGTCAAAAGACAAGATTTTTGCCTCTGCCTTAGCAATATGATCATTTACGGTTTCGGTGATCTGTTCTTGTTTTACTCTCAGAAACCCGTCTTGATGCCCACGTCGCTCAGGGTATAGTCTTTTAGCTTCCTCGAACCTTCTGATGGCCAGCTGATAGTTCTTCATATTCAATGCTTCCATCCCCGCCGACATTGCCGCTAGATAATCTCGATCTTTAATTTTAGTTTGGATTCTCTCGACTCCAGCAGAGGCAGGCTCCCATGTGGGGTCTAAATTGAATGCCGCTTCGTAAAATTTCAACGATTTTTGAAATTCACCGTTTTTTTCTTCGAGGCTCGCTCGCCTCATATAGTCAAGCACCTCCTCTAGATTTTTTGCCCTTTCCAATAATCTTCCTACTTCGAAATTATCCTGCTTAACTGCGTAAGCTTTTGTAAGGCTGCTTATAGCGGCAGAGTAGTCTCCTTTTTTTAAGGCGACCTTGCCTTTTTCCAAGTTATCTTCAAAGATCTTTGGAACGAGCTTTTTTAAAGAATTGAGTTGCTCAGCGGCAAGAGAGTAATTGGTTAGGGCCTCTTCCTGACGACCCTCGAGGAAAAGAACCTCCGCTGTCTCGAAGGCTTTTTGCGCATTTTCGTAGTCTTTTTCTGCCCACAAACTGACTTGTAAATCGTCGAGATAGACCTGCGCTTCTAATATTCCTTTTGCTAATTTTTTTCCGCTCTCGACAAGAAGTTCCCGCTCTGCTTCTTCCCTCGGGCTCAGAATTGTCCTTGATTTATTTTCTTGAACGAGATTGTCGATAGCAACCTCTTCAGAGAAACGTCGGGTTGTCAGGTCAAAATTTTTTAAAATAGACAGAGTCAGCATAAAGCCGACGACGAGGCCACCCAGCAGTATATATTTTCTTCTTGGCCCACTGGTTTTCTGTGTTAACGGAACACCCTCCGACTCCGTCTGGTTTTGTCTAAATTTTACTGCCTCTATGGTCTCACTTTTTTTGTTGAAGTGGTCATCGAGAATCAATCTCGTTTCAAAAAGGTTATGCTTTTTGTCTGAGGTGCTGACTTCAAGTAAAGATTTAATTGTTTCTTTTACTTGAGACGGCATTCCAACGCTGTATTCTTCTATTTCTGGGTTAGGAGAGCCTGAAATAAAATAGGCTAGTAGACGTCCGATAGAGTAAAGATCTTCTCCCTTCGACGGGAGTGAGTGTCTAATAGTTTTCGGACGAAGAAATTCGACTTGTTGTTGATTTGTGTTGAATTCAGACGGCAAACCAAACCCGCTAATCTGAATGTTGCCTCTGTCATCGGTTAATATAATGGAGGGGTTTAAGAAACCATGTGCGATGTCCAAACTATGAGAGAAAGCGACTGCATCAAGGACTTGGTCTATTGAGGTCCATTTTAGATCCTCAGTTTGTAGCGGTTCGTAAAGGCCATCTTCGGGTTCTATAATGTATGGGTAGTTAAGATAAGATCCAAATTCTGTAGCTAAAAGAATATTTGGATGGATCAAACCTCGTGTTTCGCCAAGCCTTTTGTAAGTCGAGGATATCTTTTCGGGGGACATCTTTGTATTTAAAAGGGTCAGAGCGAGGGTGCGTCCCGTCTCCAACTCATTAACGAGCCATTTCTGCTTAAGGTCTGTAGTAACTCTCCTTTCTTTGAGCTCGTATGCTCCCTCAAAGATATCGCCCGATACTAGCTCTTCCGCCATGGTGTCTCCAAGCTCTGTCTTCTAGTTGGCTAGAAAGCTAATCTCGTCCGCGTAGATTCTTTTAAGAAGCGTTTTCCATTCTTTAAACTGCTGCTCTGCGGAGCCGGAGATTTGTATTGTTTTTCCCTCTATATCTAAGACATAGGGAGTGATTTCACTTGCAAGCGCTTCGTTTAGCTCTCGTAATCGAAGTTCTTGATTTGTTGCTTGAACTCTTTTGCTCAACCCCTGTCTGATCGCCGTGACCCCACCAATGGCCCCGGTATAAGCAGCGGCGCTACTTGAACCCTCAGCTGCGATTCCGCCTACTATCATTAGGGCACCCGCAGCAATGCGCCTTCTTGCTTCTTTCTGAAGTTCCCTGAGTCGCAGGGCCTCCGAAAAAGTTGTTCTTCGCCATTCGTCATACGACGCCTGGGTTTCTCTGTAGAACTTGTTAAAGTGGGTATCTAAAGTGTCAATGAACAAAAAGTCGAGTTCTTCCAGTTGGGCTACTCTAATCATCATCGGGTCATTGGAGGCAGGGAGTTGCTCAATCCTGAGACTTCCGTTTTGATCCTCCACTAAGTAACCATCAAATTTTTCTGGAGCTAAGTCTCTAGCAAATCTCAATTTCGCAATTTCTTTGATATTGGCCGAATCCCTCGAACTTAAACTTGCCTTAAATGCCAAAAGTTCGTTTGCAATTTCGTTATATAAATCTTGGAAAGGATCTTCTGTTGGATTCTCGTAGCCTAGGCCTGTCGCTCTGTCTTCAAATATTCTCTCTATCCACTTATTTTTTTTTGAATCAATCGCGGTGATTTTTATCCGCAGCATTTCTCCGTCGGATGAAAGAATTTTACCGCTTATCTCAATGTGTGAGGACTCCGTTGAATTTGGAAGGACTCGCACAGCACCCCAGTTACCAGTATTTTCCAGAGTATTTTTCAAATGGTAGGCTATGTACCTTGACTCAGCTCTTCTTACATCGGGAACGACCAAGTTTTCATTCGACTCTTCAATATCGTTTGGTATATTCGGGTCGAACGTTATTATTCCTATGTCAAGCACCTCTTCCGGAGAGAGAGGCTCTGAGGCCATAACAGCTGGCGAACTATTTGCTGATATAACTTGGGTTGATCCGCAGCTCGAAAGTGCCCATATAAAAAAAAGGAAAATTGTTCTAAATAAAAAATCAGATATGGATTGAACTTTTAAACCGATCATAAGCTCTCCTTGTATTTTTCATACTCTGTCCATAGTTTTTTTCGAAGTTCTGGGTCTTTTTCTGACATTGCTGCCTCTCTGATCTGTCGCGCGACAATATCATCAGTATTTTCGTCATAGTCTGGGGTATTATAATCTTCTGCATCTTCCGTAACCTCAGGTGTCGACTTGACTTTGGGTTCTTCCGGATCTGCTTCCCCTGGTTGTTCTTCAGGAATCTCTCTCTCCCCGCATGTTTCATCGGCTCCCTGCTCACTAGCTCCACAATCTCGATCTAATTCCTCTGACTTGCTTGGTCTGTTTTTGTTGTCGCTGGATTCAGTTTCCGAATCAGTCGGTTTTCTTTGACTTTGGCTCACGCTTTCATTTTTGGAGCCGCCTTGCTCTCTCGAATTTTCTGGTTGACCTGCGATCGGAGGCAGTGGCGCAACAACCTCGTCTGTTCTTGCTTGTTGCATTCGGTCTCGAAAACCCTCGACCGATGAAAAAAATTCTTCATCAAGTGGTCCAGCAGTTGTTTTTTCAACAGAAATATCCTTTTCTGTCAGTTCTCTGCGTGAGCCGCAGTTCAAAAGCTCTTCCTGCTGAAGGATCTCTTGGTTCGTTTCCGACAAAAGGGACTCGATCCGTGACTTTACATCTGGAAACTCCGTAAACCTTTTAGCTTGGTACATCATCAAAATTATCGAAGTCTTTATGTCTAAAAGATGTTGTTCAATTTTCCCGCAAATTTCGAGTGGGTTCGAGTTTAGGAAAAGGGCATCTATTTCGAGAAGCTTTTGTTTCAGATTCTCAAGTGATTCAATAATCTGAGGGTTATCTTCACTTATTTGAACTTGGTTCTCCTTAATTGAATTCGAAATCTGTTGATAAACTCTAGAGAGATCCCCGAGCACCATTTTTGTCTCGTTGTCATTCGAGTACGAAAAATCGTGAAGGATTATTAATACAAGACCTAAAAACGGGCGTAAAAATTGTTGCATATCAATTCTCGAGACGTTTGTTTTTCTCCCGCATAAGGCCAAAGTGCGAGAATGGAGACAAAAACACACACATTTGTTGTACCAATAAAGCTTTTGGTATGCAATCCTAGATAAGGAACTCACGTTATATATTGCTTATGCGTCACTCTAAACATATTACGAATCCCACTGTTACGGGGTTCATTTTATCATCTTTTATGGCGTTCATAGTCGCTTGCGCGCCAAGTGATTTAGTCATAGAGGGCTCAGTCCCAGTACCTATGATAAAAAAAATCCCCGTTCAGATAAGTGTTTACTATCCAGATGCGTTTCTTAACTTCGTCCACACAGAGACGTCTGAAGAAATTGGAGACTGGCAGATAGATCTTGGGAAACAAAACTCCGATTTTTTCAGATCTCTCTTCGGTTCGATGTTTGACGAGGCAGTCGCTATTGAAAAGTGGGGCGGTGATGCCTCAGACGGGCCAATTACAAATACACAAGCTGTATTGGTCCCGCGAATTAAAAAATACGGCTTCTTGACACCCTTCGTCTCCGGCCTCGGTTTTTATTCTGCATCGATAGAATATGAGCTGACTCTCTATGATGTTCGAGGAGCAGCTATACTTAGCTGGACGGTGGTCGGCTACGGAAAAAGCGAAGGAAAAGTATTCGCGAAAGAAGAGGCGGTTGAACAAGCCACTCTATTGGCAATCCGAGATGCCGGCGCTAGGATCGCAATTGAATTTGATAAACAGAAAGCGTTCGAGTCATGGTTTGGGAAGTTGGTGGAAACGGAAGATGGTGGGAAGATTGAACCTTTATAAGCACAAGCTCCTTTTGCTGATCTTAGTTTGCATTTTAACTGGATGCGCTTCCTCAAGAGTTGAAGAGTTTAGGGCTGCTGAAACGGGAATGGCGTTAGAGGAGGGGTTGGTGTTGCTTGGGAGGGCATCTTTCAGCGACAACGAAACAAAAGAGAGTTTCACAGATTGTATGGCGGATTCTCTGAAAGGAGGCAACCGACCATTGCGAGTAGTCCCTCAAAAAGTGTTTAGAGACAATTTTTATCCGTGGTTTGAGCCAAGGGTTGAACCTACCTCCGCAGAAGAATTGAAAGCGTTGTTTTTGGAGCCAGGCGTCAAAAAACTGATCTCGTCAAGTAACATCAGATATATTGCCTGGATAGAGGGTGACACGGTAAGAGTCGATGACGGCGGCACAATGAGTTGTACTATCGGCCCTTGGGGAGGCGGATGTCTTGGTTTTTCCTATTGGGAGGAGGATGCGAGCTACAAGGCCACGATTTGGGACCTAGAGAAAATGATCTCTGCTGGACAAATAAGCAGTGATTCCAGGGGTACGTCTTATATTGCTGGCGTCATACTCCCAATACCAATTTTAGCGAGGCCTGGGAACGCCGCCTGCACTGCGCTTGCAGATCAGCTCAGAGGATTTCTCACTGGCTCCTAGACAAACTCGACAGTTCATGAATTCGCGGTCTTCTTTTCCTCGCTTTCCGGGGAAGGATCGGGAACGACTTTCTCTTCCTGTTTATTTAGTTGCTTCACCTTGAATAATTGTCTAAGTTGATTCGCGTCGACTGGCACAAAAACCCCTTTCTCGATCCTTGGCCTATAAATGGTGTTTTTTTCTCTCTGACGCACCGCACGGGCCTGATCATTTGGGATATTCTTATCAGTTATTTTTGCATTAAACACCCTTCCGGCTTCGTTAATCCCAAATTCCAAGTCCACGAAGAGTTCGGAACCCGGCTCTGCTGAATCGGGTAAACGATCGAGTGAGAAGTGAGATATTTTTGGCGGGTGGAGACGGACAGGGGAGCCAAAATAACTTTTTGCAAGTTGTTTGCCTGCATCCTCTTCTTGCATGAGTTTCCAACTGAGTAAGTACTGTGCTGCCGATTTCTCGTTTTTTGTCACGGCATAGAAATCTCCTAGATCCACATTAACAGCATAAACTTCAGCCTTATCAACTTCTTCATTTTTAGAGGACAATTCCAAAGCTCGTCTTAAGTCACTCTCGGCACTTTTTCTTCCCATCGACGCTATAAGCTTAGCTTTCGCCAGTCGTCTGAGCGGAGCAATTAACTTTGGGCTATCGGTGCCGTATAGCTCCTCGAAAATCTCGATCGTATCTAAATGCATTTGTCTCGACGTTTTTAGCATCCACGCTCGTTGATTGAGCGAGTCAGTGTCGGTAGAGATGGGAATCCCCATCGCCCTTTGAGCGAAGTAGTTCCCGACTCTGATCAACCTTGGGATGATTGATTCTGAACGGTCTCCGAACTCCTTTTTTACAATTGTCACACTAAAAAGTTGTTCTCTATCTGCACTGAAGGGCTCTCCTGCGCGTAAGTTAGTTAGCGCAAGATAATCAACAAGTGGCAGTTGATTCAATGTAAAGACGCCTTCTTCTCTGTGAAGAATATGTTGTGCTCGCCGTAAAGCCTCTCTAGATTCATTATAGTCCTCAACCGAAAGCGCTGCGATTCCTCTCACAACAAGGGCCCTTACCATTGCGGGATCAAAAGGCTTAACTAAATCGCTTAGAGCCGCTATTGAGTTGTCGAGTCCAACTAACCCGTCTGTGTAGTCCCCGGAGGCGACTTTCATAATCGCGACGTTGCATAATGCTTTAAGGCGGTTTAAACCCGAGAGCGTGCTCACTTCCGAGGGTTTGTTGGTGATACTCTCTAATTCCGACAAAGCCTTGTTTAGTTCTAGATTTCTAGCGTTTTTATTAATTTCTTCAAATTGCTCTGTAGCTGCTGAATTATCTGATCTGATCTCGTAAAGGAAGTCTAATACTCTCGTGTCTCCGAAAGCATCAGATACGGATAGAAAATAAAATAAGTAGATGAGTCTTTTCACCTGTATTCATCCTCTCTCAAATCAAATCTTTGAGATATACGAATATTTCTTGACAAAACCGGTCCGTCTTTATTAAGTGCAGGCCTGAAATAAACCTTTTTTAACGAGTTAATCAAAAGACGATCAACCCTTGAGGACGCATTAGAACTCACTACCTGTATGTTATCTAGATCTCCATCAATTTCGACGTCAAAACTCAAATCGATTTCTAAAATCTCTTGTTTATTCCTATTCATAAGGGATTGAATATTCTTAAATTGCTTTCCCTGAAAAATCAGTGGCTCTCCGATGAGAGTTCGGGTTTCTCTTATTGTTCTTCTCGCGTCGCCTTTGTCTGGTAAAGTGAAACCCTTGTTAGAGGCGTTTATAGCAAGCCAGGTTGGCTCAAAACCTTCATGGTTCTCAATTTCATCCTCTGTCATCTCTCTGATCCTTCGAGGGAAAGCCAGCTCACTTTCTATCGTATAGTACTTAGAGTTAGCGGTAACCGAGGACCGCAATTGAGCTTTCATTTCGATCATTTTTGCATCTAGCTCCCTCTCGGTCTTTAGCAATGCGTAACCCATTCGGTAATATTGCGACGCTTCTTCCGGTTTCCTATTCAGAATTAGAGAGTCAGCAATTTCGAAATAGGCCGTTTTTAGAAGATCGGAATTGATATCTGGCTGTTGATCAAGTTGCTCTTTCAGTTTCCGCCAGCCACAACAAAGGTTATCCAGTCGTCTAATTCTGGATTCTTCCAGCAAAAGCATTAGTGTTAACTCTGGCTCACTGCCAGAGAATTCAAATCCCTTACGCAGTTCAGATCTTGCTGCTGTGAGCTGTCCGGTATTCGCAAGCCATTCAGCCATACCTAGATAAGCGCCGACAGTG
>JAYYDI010000129.1:0-4572 GCA_036161055.1 Pseudomonadota bacterium | reverse complement strand
GAGGGGAACCGCTCCGAGATGACCTAACTCTGCTAGCGTTCTCTATGAACTCTGGTAACGATATGCCTGAGACGGACGAAGTGGTTGGAGACAAAAGATGAAATTTGAAAAAACACAAAGGACGCCGTTGGTTGAAATAGGTTCTAACTCCTGTCTAATAAAGGGTGAATGCTATCCAGAGAATATCGCTGAGTGGTCCGGGCCAGTCCTTGAGGCGCTCAAGAAAACACTAGTAGATGCAAATACCCAATTTAACGTTGATATTGAGCTTTATTACTTCAATAGCTCTTCAGCAAAGTTCTTGTTTGATTTCTTTGAGTTTTTAGAGGACAGCGCCGAGGAAGGAAAAAAAATAAGAATAAATTGGAGGTACCGGGCGGAGGACGATACCATGCTAGAAGCTGGAGAGGATTTTCAAGAGGATATCACCGCTTGCGAATATAACCTTGTGATCGTCGAGTACACTAGCGAAGATCACGAACCAGAATAGATATGAAAGTTAGAATAAAGCTTGGATCTAGTTCCGAACTGAGGGAGTGATGGAAAAAAATAAAGATACTTTGGGGTTGCACACCTTTATGCAAGACAGGAAGACCCTGTTTTGCTATTCAGGTCCTTTGACCGAAGATTTACTCACGACGATATCTAATCCAGTTAGGCACCAGCTTTCAGATGATGAAACAAAAGAGACGGTTGCCAAGAGAGTTTTTGGTGTGTTTATTGAGCAGGCGCAAAACATTATTCGCTACTCCACGCAAAAGACGAAATCAACTGGAGACAGTATCGGCACAATCGCTATTAGTGTTGCCGACGACGGTTTCTTAATTGAGGCGGTCAATAAAATAGATGAAAGTAAAAAAGACGTCCTAGAGGCAACGTTAGTAGAATTAAGCGTGGCCGATCAAAAAGCGCTCAGGCAGATGTACAAGAAAAGGTTACGTGATGGCCCGCCGGAAGACTCAGAGGGAGCTGGGCTCGGCTTTATTGAGATGGCGAGACGCGTTAAGCATTTCGAATTTAATTTCGTTGAGTCGGAAGAGGGTGCTCTTTTCGTATATCGAGGATGGGTAAGTTAACTTTATTCGTTCTCTTTTTTTGCGAATCCCGAATCATAGAAAAAGTCCAAAGATTTCTGCCTTTTAAAATTCTCTATCGCCGTAATTGTTTCCTCTAAACTGAGTTTAGCCGTATCTAATTCCTGCTCTGAGAGCTTATTCAAAATCACTGACATTGTGCGCTCCCCTAATTCTAGGGTGACCGCAGAAGAGTCGACAGACTTAAGAACCTTAAAAGGTTTGAAGTTGCCTAGCCCTTTTAAGTAAATTGGGTCAAGCTCAACTGCTTCGATTGATTCCTTAACTAGGTTATAGGTGTCTTCAGAGATAAAGATTGATCCATTCTCCGCAGCCTCTTCAAGTCTAGATGCTTTGTTCACCGCTGAGCCAATAGCCGTATAGTCGAGCCTTGACTCACAGCCAAAATTCCCTACGGTCGCAAATCCTGTGTCTATTCCTATTCTCATTTGAAGTTGTTCTTTGAGCCCGTACCGTATCCACTGGTCAGCAAGATTGTCTAATTCTTTGAGCATCTCTAAAGCCATGTTGACGCATTTCAGCGCGTCTTCTCGAACTCCTTCGGTTTCTGGATCTCCGAAGAAAAGCATGATTCCATCACCAATGTATTTGTCTATTGTGGCGCCATAATCTAGTGCGATTTTAGTCATTGACTCCAAATACAAGTTGAGCAAATCTGTGACGTCCTCAGACTCCATACTTTCTACAAAATTAGTAAATCCGCAGAGGTCCGAAAAAAAGACGGTCAGTTTTTTTCTCCGACTCACCCGGCTCCCGTGCCTAGATCCCGAGAAGATTGATTGGTAAAGCTGAGGCGAGAGAAATTTGGACAGTTGGGACGACATACCCTCAAGCTGCTCATTGGTTTCCTGTGCCTCTTGTTTTAATTCGTTAAGACGGTGCTCATTTTTATCGCTCAGCTTTATTATTCTTTTCGTTGTTCTGAGAAGCTTGCTATAGTCCCCAACAAGTTTATTGTACTCTGACTTTCCAGCTTTCCCACTCTCATTTATCTTTTTGGCGTTAGCAAGAACCTCTGTTTCTTGGCTAAATATGTTGGTATCCATAATCAAATCTCTTTTTGGTTTGGTTTCTCCCCTGTTGAAAGAAATGGGGACAAGCCATGCTTCTGGAATTAAAAATACACCGTATCTTTAAAAAATGCACCTACAAGATAATTACGTTTTTCAAATTAGTTTGATAAATTGCTAACAACGTTTTTCTATCAACCGGAGCTAAAAGAGTGTACGAGCAAATTCTTTACGATGTTCAAGACCCAGTTGCAGTTATAACCTTAAATCGCCCAGATTCGCTGAATGCCTTAACTGGCAGAATGCAGCGAGAATTTAAACATGCCCTCGCGGCCGCGGAGGATAATTCCGCAGTAGTGGGGATCGTTTTGACCGGTGCAGGTCGGGGCTTCTGCGCAGGCGCCGATATCGGTGGATTGCAGTCAACAGCGGAGGGTAAAGGAGGTCGAGTAGAAGACTTTTCGGACTTGAAAGCGGCACCAGGAGATCCGGAAATGGGAGAGAATTTCAAAGTTAGCTACACATATATGCTTGCAGTCAGAAAGCCAATTATAGCCGCTATCAATGGCCCTTGCGCTGGCCTCGGCTTTTGTTATGCCCTGTTGTGCGACATGAGATTTGCTGAGAAGCAGGCTAAGTTTACAACTGCTTTCGGTCAGCGCGGGTTGATTGCTGAGCACGCCTCGAGCTGGCTTCTGCCTCGATTGATTGGCTCCGGCAAGGCATTAGATTTGCTCTGGAGCGCTCGAAGCTTTCAGGGTGAGGAAGCAAAAGAGCTAGGTCTGGTTGAGAGGGTCGTTGATACAGGTGAGTCGCTCAATGCTGCAATCCAATACATCAAACAACTTGCGGAGAGTGTCTCGCCTACGTCTTTGCAAATTATGAAGGCGCAAGTCTACAGGCATTTAAATATGGAGCTTGGAGAAGCGATGATAGAATCAAATCAGTGGATGGATGAGTCACTGAAAAGCGAGGATTTCAAAGAGGGTGTAAGCTCTTTTATCGAGCGCAGAAAGCCCAACTTCAAACGGTTAAACCACTGAACGCAAAGCGATAGCGGTTGAATTTATATTGGAGTAATTAATGGGTATTCAGCTCAGACAGGTATGCCTTGTCGCGGAAAAGCTCGAGCCGGTAGTGCAAGAACTAACACAGATACTTGGCGTGAATAGTTGCTTCATTGATCCCGGAGTAGCCCAATTCGGCTTAGAAAATAATCTGATGGTTGTTGGGAAAAATTTTTTGGAGGTGGTTGCCCCTATCAAAAAAGAAACGGCTGCTGGAAGATTTCTTGAAAAGCGCAAGGGGGATGGAGGTTACATGGTCATTGTTCAGATTGATTCTGAAGATGCATTTAACCAAATAAAACAAAATGCACGAGAAGAAGGAGTGAGGGTTGCTTGGGAGATCGACATTGGACGATGGAAAAATTGTCAATTTCATCCAAAGGACATGGAGGCAGCATTTTTAGAAATTGAAATCGATGAATTTAACGACTTTGAGGGTTATTGGCACCCGGCTGGGGGCAGCGGTTGGGAGGGAAGCGTTAAGCAGGATAGCACTTTGGATATCATAGGAGTGGAACTCCAGAGTGAGTTTCCATCAAAGATGGCGACTCGTTGGGGACGGATTCTAGGAGAGTCTCCGCATTCGGTCAAAGGAGGTAAAGAGATCCACCTCAACAACTCTGTTTTAAGGTTCGTTCAGCTGAGCGATGGAAGAGGGGCTGGACTGAGCGCGGTGGATTTATTAGTTTTCGAACCTGGTGAAATACTCAAAAAAGCCTTAGAAAAAGGCTGTTTTGTAGAGGACAATGCTTTCTCAAGTGGGGGTATCATATGGAAACTGCACACTGAGCGTTTTTTTTGATTTTAAGTGAAAAAGCCGAGTTAATTATTGAAATTTTCCCGGCCCGGAGAGAGTTCCTTATTTGACCCTCCTACTTAGTCCGTCGCATCACCGCTGAATTTTTCTCCACCGTGTTGTCCGAGTTCAAAACCGTATAGGTATAGGTGAATTGATCAGTGCCCTTTTTTAAATCGCTAAATGTCCAGGTATCTACAAAGGAGTCCTGAGACGGGTCGAGACCGCTGAGTTTTCTGTCTGTTGAAAAAGAGACAGAAGTGTCGGTTGATTTTGAAACGGTCAGTTTTGGCTGGTTTCCCAGAGCGCAGTAATGGGTCGCTAGGAGCTCTCCGCTTTGATCAGCAAACGCTGTCATCATCTCAACTCCGTCTTCATTGCTGTGTTCTACTATGGCGCTCCCATCCGATATTAATTTATATTCTAAACTGATTGGGATATCTTCTTGAGCAGATCTAATCAAGGTTCCTTCCCATTTTCCAAGGATGTTTTGCATTTGGAGGAAACCGCTGCTCTTCTCGGCCGCATAACTTAGACTACTAAAGCAAAAGGTAATGCAAATTAAAAAAAAGTTCTTCATGAATAATTCTCCAAGCAATTTTTAC
>JAYYDI010000128.1:0-7350 GCA_036161055.1 Pseudomonadota bacterium | reverse complement strand
CTAAAAAATGTAATTCGAGCTACAGGCGTAGGGTTGCATACGGGAGAGAAAATATATCTCACTTTGAGGCCTGCCCCGATCGATACAGGGATTATTTTCATCATGGTTGACGCCGACCCAGTAGTAGAAATTCCAGCAAAGAATGCATTTGTTGGTGCAACAACCTTGGCGACGACCATAATTAGTGACGGGTTTAACGTATCAACCATTGAGCATTTAATGTCCGCCTTCAGCGGCTTAGGTATCGACAATGTTTACGTCGAGGTAAGCGGACCAGAGTTGCCTATCATGGACGGAAGTGCCGCCAATTTTGTTTTTTTGATTCAATCGGCTGGGGTGACCGAACAAAATGCTTTAAAAAAATTTATTAGAATTAAAAAGGCAATCAAGATTGAGGTAAATGATGGCTCAAGAGCGTTTGGTCAAACCGCTGAGATTCGCCCTTTCGATGGTTTTAGACTAAGCCATACTATTGTTTACGATAACGTAGTCATTAAAGAGCAACATGCCTCCGTTGATTTCTCTGCGACAACTTTTGTGAAAGAAATCAGCAGAGCTAGGACCTTTGGATTGATGCAAGATGTCGAGTATTTGCGAGAAAAGAATTTAGCTCAAGGAGGTAGCATGGACAACACTATCCTTGTTGGAGATGCTGGTGTCCTTAACGATGATGGGCTGCGTCATGCCGACGAGTTTGTGAGGCATAAGATCCTAGATGCAATAGGAGACCTATATCTAATAGGTGCTAGCCTCATTGGTGAGTTCGTAGGATTTAAATCCGGGCACGCCGAGAATCATGCTTTGATAAAAGAAATAATGGAGCAACCTGAAACTTGGGAATTTGTTACGTTTGGTGAAAACGAAAAGGTGCCATCCTCCTATGAAGGTTTTGCCACTTCCTCGTGAATACGTCGTCGAAGAGTCTCCGATAGTCTGCCCAATGCCTCGGAAATAGCGTTATCTCCAATTTCAGTCGCGCACAACGAAACCATTTCTGAAGCATTTACTGATACTTTATTTCCAGTAGCGCGAGGGGAAGCCTTGATTTGAAGGGGCCGGACCATCATTTTTATCTCATTTGCGGCGATACCCGCATTTGAAATAGCAGAGAGGATCGCCTCCTCTCGATACATTACGCTTGTGGCCTCGGTAGCCTTGGATACTATTATCTTAATAATACCCCCTTTTATACTGGAAATAGCGAATTCACAGGGCACGTAAGATGCTATACTCTCTTGGATTCTTTTGAGTTCTTGGGATTGGGTTACGAGCAAATGCAGTATATGATTACCGTCTCGAAAGATGGTTTCAATCGATTTAACTTGCTTAGGCAATTTCTGCATGTTTTTTAGGTGCCCCTAAATATGAGGTTTTACAAAAAATACGGTTTTTTTGGTTGAGTTTATATGAACTTTATTATCGTCAGCAACAGATCTGGACGGCATCATTCTTTTAACGCTAATTTGATGGTAATCTCCGGTCTCGTTTTAGCACTCCTGGCATCTGCTGTCTTAATTGGCTTTTTTTCCTATAGATACCTCAATTATGATTCTTCTATCAGTCCCGAAATGGTAGTCAAATGGAAGCATGAGATGGAGGTTCAGAGAAGATATGTAGAGCGTTTAAAGCAGGATGCTCAATTAAAACATCAGGCTTCAGCGTTAAGAATAGCACAATTGCAAGCAAGGATAGTCAGACTCGACGCTCTTGGTGAGAGATTGACCAAGATTGGTCGACTGAAAGAAGGTGAATTTGATTTTTCTAGCGCTCCAGCAATGGGAGGGCCCGAGAAAATAATTGGCGCAGCCGCTTATAAGCCGCCATCATATATGGAGTTACTAGATCAATTAGCAAGAGATATTGAAGATCGAGAGCAGCAATTGGGTGTTCTTCAAATACTCATGGCTAAGCAAAAAATGGATCGGGATAAATTTATAGCAGGGAGACCCGTACAAAAAGGGTGGATGTCTTCCCGCTATGGTAGTCGGGTGGATCCGATCACCGGGAAAAGAGCCTGGCATGAGGGAGTAGATTTTGCTGGAAAGGAGGGTGCAGACGTTATTGCTGTTGCCGCGGGCGTTGTTGTATTTGCGGGCGAGCGAAGTGGCTATGGACGAATGATTGAAATAAATCATGGAGGCGGATATGCCACAAGATATGGGCATCATAAGGAGCTTATTGTAAATGCGGGTGATATTGTGAGGCGTGGGCAAGTTATAGGCCTTATGGGTAGTTCAGGCAGGTCCACTGGCCCTCATGTTCACTTTGAGGTGTATAAAGAAAGTAAAGTCGTTGATCCTTCAAAATATATATATCGAACAACTAGATGAATCTCATCTGTAAATTCTTCCGAAGCACTCACTCTTAGAATAGTTTTGATTAAGATCAAAAGAGAAACCAGAGATGTTAATTCAGCTGTTTACCAAAATCCTCGGGAGTAAAAATAGCCGGGAATTAAAGCGTTACCAAAAGATCGTTCGGACAATAAATGAAATCGAACCTCGGTTTGAGGCTCTATCTAACGCCGAACTAACGGATAAAAAAAATTTTTTTAAAGAAAGGCTTGCCGACGGAGAGACTCTTGATCAGATCTTACCAGAAGCATTTGCAGCCGTTAGAGAAGCGGGTAAGAGAGCTCTAGGCCTAAGAGTTTTCGATGTGCAACTTATGGGTGGAATTGCCCTGCATGAAGGCAGAATAGCTGAGATGCGAACAGGGGAAGGAAAAACGTTGGTCGCCACACTGCCTTTGTACTTAAACTGCCTTTCAGGGAGAGGCGTTCATCTGGTGACAGTCAACGATTATCTCGCAAAGTGGGGAGCCGAGTGGATGGATCCTCTCTACTCTCAGCTCGGGGTCACGGTAGGTGTTGTGTACTCTGGTCAAAATATAAAAGAGAAAAGAGATGCCTATCAGGCCGATATTACTTATGGAACTAACAACGAAATAGGTTTTGACTATCTCCGTGACAACATGGCCTTCTCTGAAGATGACCGATCGCAACGGCGAAATTATTTCGCAATAGTAGATGAGGTCGATTCTATATTGATCGATGAGGCAAGAACGCCGCTAATTATTTCGGGTGGCGTAGAAAATTCAGCCCAGATTTATAGAATCATCGACTCTATTATTCCTGGGATGAAGCCACAAATAAAGACAGCTGAAGATATTGCCGAAGAGAGAGATCCCCCGGGTGACTATTATGTCGATGAAAAGCAAAGAGACATAGAATTGACAGAGGCCGGTCATCAAAAAGTCGAAAAAGAGTTTTTAAGAAAGGGTTTGATAGAAGAGGGCAACAGCCTTTACGGTGCAGGGAATTTGTCGCTATTGCAAAACCTCTCTGCAGCTCTTAAAGCACACAATCTTTATCAGCGAGACGTCGATTATATTGTTGAAGAGAAAGAGATAGTAATTGTAGATGAGCATACGGGCAGAACTATGCCAGGTCGTCGCTGGGGAGGCGGTCTTCATCAAGCTATAGAAGCAAAAGAGAAAGTGCCAATAACCAACGAGAGTCAAACCTTGGCATCAACTACTTTCCAGAATTATTTTCGTCTATACGAAAAGTTAGCTGGAATGACCGGCACTGCAGATACGGAAGCGGCTGAATTTAAGCAAATATACGGATTAGATGTCGTGGTCATTCCGACCAATCTTCCGATGGTGCGAGAAGATCAAAATGACCTAATTTTTATGACCCAAGAGGAGAAATATGAAGCGATTGTTGAAGAAATTCAAAATTGTAAAGCAAAAAATGCTCCGGTTTTGGTGGGTACAGCGTCGATAGAGTCCAGCGAGTTACTCTCGCGATATCTAAAAAAGAAGAAAATTGAGCACAAAATTCTTAATGCTAAATTTCATGAAAAGGAAGCGGAAATTATAGCGCAGGCTGGAAGACCTAATTCGGTAACTATTGCTACGAACATGGCTGGTCGAGGAACGGATATTATACTTGGGGGTAATTGGGAAGCTGAAAAAACCCTATTAAAAAACCCAACCAATGAACAGGTCAGAAAACTCAAAGAAAATTGGGTTGAGGATAACAAAAAGGTCCGAGACGCGGGTGGTTTGCATGTGATCGGCACAGAAAGACATGAGAGCCGAAGGATTGATAATCAGCTGAGAGGTCGGTCTGGGCGTCAAGGTGATCCTGGTTATTCTAGGTTTTACCTTTCTTTGGAAGACGATCTGATGAGAATTTTTGCGTCTGACCGGATTAGAGGTTTTATGCAGAACCTAGGAATGGAAAGAGGGGAGGCAATTGAGCATCGGATGGTTAACAATGCCATTGAGAAAGCTCAGCGAAAAGTCGAGGGACGAAATTTTGATATTCGAAAGCAGTTATTGGAGTACGACGATGTAGCTAATGATCAGCGTCAAATGATTTATTCCCAGAGAGATAAGATCATCGAATCCAATGATATCTCAAGTATTCTAGACGAAATCTGGCCTGATGTTTTTGAAGACTTAATTGACCGATTTATCTTCCCTGATAGTCTTGAGGAACAGTGGGATGTTCTTGGATTAGAGAAAGCTCTGGCATCAGAGTTTAATGTCATGGTCCCTATAAGAGATTGGCTAGAAAATGAGAAAGATCTTGGCGAAAGAGAGCTCCGCGATCGGATCATTGCTCAGGCATTAGAAAATTATGCAATGAAACGAGAAAAGGTTGGTCCTAATTTAAATATTGTAGAAAAAAGGGTCATGCTCGATATCCTTGATAATTTATGGAAGGGACATCTTGCAGCAATGGATTATCTTCGGCAAGGAATCCATTTGCGAGCGTATGCTCAAAAACAACCCAGAAGCGAATATAAAAGAGAATCATTCGAATTGTTTGGAGGTCTTCTAAGAAATATCCGTTATGAGGTAATAAAATTTCTATCACTAGTAAAATTTGCCGATCAGGATGATCCAGACGTTCTTGATAAGATGCGTAGGAAAAAAGAAGACGCGGCTAAGTTTCAATATCAGGGGGCCTCAAGTAATTCGTCGATAACAGACGCTGAAGATAAGGCCAGGAGTAAGTCACCCTTTGTTCGTTCTGAAAAGCGTATTGGACGTAATGAACCCTGTCCATGTGGCTCAGGCGAAAAATTCAAGAGATGCTGCGGAAAGCTCGGGGCGTGATGCAGGAGGAAGAGAGTCTTTCTTTCAATGAAATTCGAGGGGTGAGATTAGCTGCGATCGCCAGCGGATTAAAAAAAAATCTGCTCGATTTGGCTCTCATCGAGTTAAACGAAAGAGCCGTCTGTTCAGCTGTTTTTACTCAGAACAACTTCGCAGCGGCCCCAGTTTTAGTTTCAAGAGAACATTTAAAAAGCAAGAGCTGTAGGTACCTCCTCATAAATAGCGGAAATGCTAATGCTGCAACTGGCGATGAAGGAATCAGAACAGCTACTCGATGTTGCCAATCTGTTGCAGAAATAGCGGGATTAATGAAAGAGGAAGTGCTCCCATTTTCGACTGGAGTTATAGGCGAGCCCCTCGATTATCAGAAAATTCAGGACGCCATTCCCTCCCTTTTTAAAAAATTAGCTGGAGATGGTTGGACTGATGTTGCTCGTGCAATCATCACAACAGATACCGCTACAAAGATTTCGGCAAGAGAGGTTGAAATAGATAGTAAAAAAGTGAAGATAATCGGAATTGCTAAGGGAAGCGGAATGATTCAGCCCAATATGGCAACTATGCTTTCATTCTTAGCAACAGATGCCTCACTAGAACGAGATCTTTCGGATCAAATTCTCTTTGAGACCTGCGAAAAAACGTTTAATCGAATCACAGTTGATGGAGATACGTCTACCAACGATGCGTGCGTTCTAGTTTCCACTGGCCTCTCCGGAGTTGATTGTAATAAAAGCCCCCAACTTGAGCTAATGAAGCAAGGTATTTTTCAAGTAATGCGAGATCTGGCAATGGCGATTGTTAAAGATGGAGAGGGAGCAACAAAGTTTGTGGAGGTAAGGGTAAAAGGCGGAAAAACAAAAGAGGATAGTAGGAATATAGCATACTCCATAGCGAATTCGCCTTTGGTAAAGACCGCCCTGTTCGCGAGTGACCCCAATTGGGGACGTCTTGTAATGGCAGTGGGTAAGGCTAATGCCGCGATCAATACTTCAAAGATAGATATTCAAATAAATGATCTTTTGCTCATGAAAATGGGGCAGATAGAAAAAAACTATACCGAGGAGAAAGGCTCTGTCGAGATGAAAAAACCTTCAATCTTGATCACCGTGGACCTCAATCTTGGCCAATATGAAGATGTCGTGTGGACGACTGACCTCTCCCACGATTACGTTAAAATTAATTCAGAATATAGAACCTAACTATAGATTCTTTGAGTCGTTTATATCGCTATCTGCGTATTCCCGGTCCGCAGAGATCGATCTTCTCTCCGCAGCCCACTCTCCTAGATCTAGAAGCTTACATCGGTCGCTGCAGAATGGTTTGCACTTATTTGACGGAATCCATTCAACGGATTTTTTACAATTAGGACATTGCACGGATAAGTCGGCCATAGAGTTATGTTGCTTTTGCAAAGGTTAAGTATTTTTTGTGCAAAGACACCACCTGTCTCTCAAGATCTGCAATTGAGCCTTCATTTAAAATCAAATCGTCGTTTCCCTTCAGTCTATCCTCATGATTAGGCTGAGTGGCAATAATAGCTTCTACCTCTTTACTACTGGTTTTATCTCGTTCCATGACCCTTTTTATTTGGCTGTTTTTTTTTGCATCCACGACCAAGAGCCGATCCATAAGGCTTGTTTTTCCGCTTCCGGTCGACAACACAAGCATTACATATTCTGAGGTAGAGCGCTGAATTTTTTTGAGTAGGTCCTGCATAATTGACGGGACAGTCAGACTCTCGAGAAAGACTTTCTCTTCGGGCTTTGAAAACACTATTTTTCGTAATCTTTGCCTGTTTATTTCGCCAGCAGAATCTAGAATATCTTTTCCAAAATGATCGACTACCTTTTTGAATGCTTCTTTGCCAGGCTTCATGACATTTCTTGAGGAAATGTCAGCATCAGCTATATCTACTCCAAGTGATTCGAAAATATTTGAGACCGTGGATTTCCCAGTTCCAATCCCTCCTCTTAAACCAACTACAAACCTCGCCATCAGGAGATCACTCCATTAAGGTAAAGATTGTTTAATTCCTTACCCCAAAAAATTACTGCAAATCCAGCAAATGCGAGGAAAGGCCCAAACCTGACTGGTTGAGCGAGATCTCTGCCTTTCAACGACAAAAAACTCACAAGAATTAAGCAAGATATCGAGCTAATCATTATAATCGCGGGGATTGAGACAGCGCCTAACCAGGCACCTAGCATAGCTAACATT
>JAYYDI010000127.1:0-5098 GCA_036161055.1 Pseudomonadota bacterium | reverse complement strand
ATTGAGACGACCACTAACACGATTAAAACAAAGTGCGCGTAGTTTCCTCCCACGGAGGGGGTGTTTTCCTCTTTGGCGCCATTACGCATGCTGAACTACCTGAGACCTTGCTGTATCTGAATTATAGAGCGAGATCGTGATAAAAGCAGTTTTAGGGTTGGCCATGGGTCGGAAAGTAAGTTTTTGGCCTTTTAGGACCGAGATCAAAAAATCTGCTTGTAGTACCTATCCGATTATAATCTCCAAACTCCTCTCGCGCTTTCTCGACTTCCAACAGCATTTTAGCTACAAGATCGGGTCGCTCGTTGGCGCGATCGTTTTGCTCAGAAACATCCAATTTGAGATTAAAAAGCATGGGCTTTTCCACCCTATCCATATATTTTCCTAGCCATAGCAGGTATGGAGAGTTTTTCTGTCTTGGTAGAACTAATTTCCAGTTATCTATCCTTACAGCCTGTAGGCTTGTCAAAGAATAGTAGAAGTAGCTGTGCCTTGGTCTATAATCAGGATCTTCACCTATGAGCACAGGCAGGATGCTAACGCCGTTTAGACGATAAGAATCTGGTTCATTCCCGCCAGCCAAAGCCGCTAAGGTCGGAAAGATATCCATTAAGCTAAAAATACCCTCACTGATGATTTTGGGTTCAATGATACCTGGCCAATAGAAAACAGCAGGCACTCTCACACCGCCCTCCCAATTCGAGTATTTGCCGCCTCTTAGCTCTCCTGCACTCCCAACATTATCCTCCAGTTCTGCCCTTACCTCTGGCCCGTTGTCAGACAAAAAAATCACTAAAGTATCTTGCAGAAGATTTAGGTCCTTCAATACTGAAACAACTTGGCCGACCGACCAATCTATTTCTTCAATCGCGTCTCCGTAGAGTCCGCGTGATGATTGCCCTCGAAAATCATGAGACACTCCTAAAGGAACATGAGGCATGTTATGTGAAAGCAATATAAAAAAAGGTTGATTTTTATTGTTACGAATAAAGTTCACTGCTTCCTGAGTATATCTCTTAGTTAATTGATCGACATTAGCGGGGCTCTCTACCACTTCTTCATTTCGCATAAGCTCAACAACAAAACGGCTAAGGTCGACATTTCTTGTGAAACCATTATGCATCGGTGTTCCAAAAAAGTAGCTAAACCCCTGCCCGTTAGGCATTAGATTCGCGTCAAAAGGCCCCATGCCCCCGGCTCGGCCAGGGGGCGTCGGAGGCAGCACAAAATCCCATGGCGCCTCACCATCCCCGGCCATGTGCCATTTTCCTATCAGCGCAGTTATATAACCAGCCCTCTCAAGCATCTCAGCAATGGTTAATTCTTTCTCGTGCAATATGGTATTCGGATTTTTCTTATTCTCAGGCTCACCGACTAAAATTGGGTAGGAACCCGTAAGGAGTGCCGCCCTACTGGGGCCGCAGGAAGGTTGAGCGTAAAAATTAACTATGCGGGCCCCTCTTTGCGCCATTCGGTCAATGTAAGGAGTTCGTAAATCAGCGCTACCATAGACACCGAGATCCGCGTACCCTTGGTCATCTGTCAAAATAACAATTATGTTTGGCTTTGATCGGTTTTGTAATGTTGGTGTAGGCATCGCAAAACTACAAATATCGAACAGTAGAATTGAGATCGCTCCTAGAAACCGAATGCCGGGCGCAAATTGGTTCGCCCTTTGTGTTTTGGGCACAGTGATTCTCCTCCCCCCAGACATAAACAAATAATCAAAAATCGTCGCTTTCTAAGGCATCGAGAAAATTGGATACTCGCTTCGAAAAAAAACACACTAAAGTGTTATCTTTCTGAAAACTAATCATACTCAGATTCGGATAAATAGTCCGGTAAAATGAACTCTATTCATACCGATTTAAAAGGGAAACCTTATGAGCTCAACCAATAAAGAACAGGAAGAGTTATGGAACGGAAGACTTGGAAAAGGTTTCCTTTATGCTGGCGACTATATAGACAGGCTAGTTTCACCATTTACACAAAAAGTTATCGAGGCAGTCAACCCCAAGCCCGATGATCGGATTTTAGATGTCGGGTGTGGCGGCGGATCAACCACCTTGCTGCTGGCTGAGGCTGGCGCAGATATCAGAGGCATTGATATCTCAAAGAAAATGATTTCGAGCGCAAAAAACAGATCAAAAAATTTTTCTAACATTTCATTCGAGACGGGCGATGCCGCAGACATATCATTGATCCCGGTTTATTCAAAAATTTTTTCACGCTTTGGAGTCATGTTTTTCTCGAACCCAGTAGGAGCTTTTAGTAATCTGAGAAAAGGGCTGAGACCAGGGGGAAGTATTACATTTGTTTGTTGGCAAGCGATGGAAAAAAATCAGTGGATCAATTTTGCTGCCGAGACATTATTGCCGTTTCAACCCAAAAGCCTTCCGAAGCCGGATCCCAGGAGCCCAGGGGGCTTTGCGTTTGGCGAAAGGGCATATATCGAGGAAATTTTGAGAGAGTCAGGCTACGCAAATATTCGAGTAAATCCATTAGAAACCGAGTTTAATCTCGGAAAATCAGTCGAAGAAATAATGAACTTCAATGAGAACGTAGGTCCCTTGTCGGGATTATTAGAAACTTTAGACGAGAAGAACTCTGCGAGAGCAACCCAAGCACTGAGAGATAAGGTAGAGAACCTGATGGACAACGATGGTCTTTTTTTGTCGGCAGCGGCTTGGTTAGTTACCGCCATGGTCGGATAACGACAAGCTGCTCCAGCTCTGAGACCCACCGGCACCCCCGCTTGACTAAATAACGTTCCCTTTCTTATCTAAGTAACCTCCTGATACTTTGGGCCCGCATCGCCGACAAACCTTGAGAACTTCTTGGGTGTTTCTATTTATTAATTCGTCCGAAAGAGATGTCCTCTTCAGCGAACCACAGGATCTAAATATCTGGGTAAGCAAAAAGATGTATAATGGCATGCTCAGTGACATAATCGATAAAACAATTGCCTGAGTCTTTTCCATAGGCTCATCCTATATTTTTTTTGCAAAGGTTGCTTGTTTCTTTGGACAGTTAAAAACTTTGGACTTACCTAATATTTTATCTTTCACAACTTTTGCAATAGTCACGGCTCTAACACCTGGGCCGAACAATATCTTACTCTCAGTCTCTGGAACAAACTTCGGGCTTAGGCAAACCCTACCTCATATTTGTGGCGTTGTTTTCGGCTTCACTTTGATTGTCGTCCTATCTGCTTTTGGTCTCGGATGGCTTTTAATGAAGTTTCCTTTATTTCAAGGAATCCTAAAAGTCTGTGGGATGCTGGTGATCCTTTACCTTGCCCGTAAAATATGGCAGTTAGAGATTATAGACAATTCACACAATGAACGACCGATGTTTTTTCATGAGGCTTTTCTATTTCAATGGGTCAATCCCAAAGGAATCCTCGTAATCTTAACCGCGATTTCAACTTACACGAATACAAACGAAAATTTCTATGAGACGTTGATAGTAATAACTTCTATCTTTTTTCTGGTCGCATGGGGATCGGCCCTAATCTGGACGTTAAGCGGCGTGCTAATCGGGAAATTCTTAAAGACAGGAAGAAGGCAATCCTGGTTCAATCGAATCTCTGCCCTATTGTTAGTCGCGACCATACTGCCCGTATTAGTGCAACTTTGAACAAATACTAATCCAACTTTCCCTCGCCAAATTAGAGAGTTATTATGTTCTGACTGAGGAAAGCGAGAAGCATTTTGGAATTGAATTATACCAAGGAAGAATTAGAGTTTCGCGACGAAGTTAGACAGCTGCTTCGCGATGAATTAACTCCCGAGATTATCGCAGGAAACAAAAATACAACCACTGCGCTTGGCAACAACGACGCAGCGATGGCTTGGCAAGCGATTCTCAACAAACGAGGTTGGGCCGGTGTTGCATGGCCAAAAGAGTTTGGGGGGACAGGTTGGTCATCCAATCAAAGGTATATTTTCAACAGCGAATGTGAGAAAGCTGGCGCACCAAAACTCATTCCACTTGGGCTCAGGATGCTCGCACCAGTTCTTTTTAAATATGGCACGAAAGAGCAACAAGATTATTATCTTCCGAAAATGCTCTCTGCTGAACATTATTGGTGTCAAGGTTATTCGGAGCCAGGATCTGGATCAGATCTTGCGAGCCTAAAAACAAGAGCCGAGCGAGATGGGGACTTCTATGTAGTCAACGGTACTAAGATTTGGACGACAAATGCCCATCACGCGGATCACATATTTTGCCTCGTTAAAACCAACCCTGATGTCAAGCCCCAAGCTGGTATCAGCTTTCTACTCATAGAAATGAACACCCCGGGAATAAGTGTAGAACCGATAATCACTATGGCTGGAGATCACGAGGTGAATCAAGTCTTCTTCGATAACGTTAGGGTGCCGATATCAAACATAGTGGGCCCCGAAAACGATGGTTGGAAGGTAGCAAAATATCTTTTAGAGTTCGAACGAGGCGGGAGCTCCGTCGCGACAAGACTGCACGTCGACATGGCGGAGCTTAAAATGTTGCTAGATAGGGTTGAAGGGGAGGATGCTCTCAAGGGAAGAGCTAAAGAAATCGGTATAAAAATATCTGCGCTCTCGCAAATGGAAACAGACATGCAATCGAAAATTGCGAGAGGAGAAAAACCAGGTGCCGGGTCGTCTCTCATGAAAATTATGGCAAGTACACTTGGACAGGAAATATCCACGATAAAAATGGAAGCGATAGGTAATTACAGTCTGCCGCACAATAACATCTTGCTGCTAAACGAAGAAGTTACGATTGGCGAACCTGAACACCAGACCATTACCGCAGGCTACCTCAACGATCGCGCATCAACTGTTTTCGGGGGCGCGCGCGAGGTCCAAAAAAATATAATCGCTAAGTCAGTGCTAGGGTTATGAGCCCTCTGGGGGCTGTTGACTAGCCCTATCAAAAAGGTGCATTAACTCCAGCTTCGGTCTAAAACGATCAGATTGCTAGTATCAAAAGACCGTTCATTTGACGGTTCTTCAAAAACACTCAGAAAATTGGCCAGAAAGGTTGAGGGGTCTATGGCACCTGACTCCGGAGCGAAAACACCCGCACGGGTAATCTCCCTATTCAAAAACAT
>JAYYDI010000126.1:0-2800 GCA_036161055.1 Pseudomonadota bacterium | reverse complement strand
AGAGGATAAGTAATAGCAAAAGCACGTCTCCCCTCCGCCTTCCTTATCAAATCGATCCCGGCTGTGATGTTGCCCCACTGATCGCTCCCTCCTATCTGAATTGTACATTCATGCTTCCTGTTCAAGACAAGGTAGTCGTATGACTGAAGAATCATATAACTGAATTCGGTATAGCTAATTCCCTGAGATTCATTCACGATGCGTCGACGGACGCTTTCTTTTTGCATCATCGAGTTCACACTAAAGTACTTTCCAATATCTCGCAGATAGTCAATGACATTGATCTCGGATATCCAGTCCAGGTTATTGACTAAAAGCGCAGAGTTTTGTCCGCAGTCAAAATCGAGAAACTCACTAGCTTGTAAACGGATACTCTTCATTTGCTTATCGACAGCCTCACGACTCAGTAGCTCCCTTTCAGAATCTCGCCCGCTTGGATCGCCAATAATGCCTGTCGCCCCACCCATCAGCAGTATTGGCTTATGTCCAGCCATCTGGAATTTTTTTAACGCGAGCAAAGGTACTAAGTTTCCAATATGCAAGCTATCTGCCGTGGGATCAAAACCGCAATAAACAGACCGAGACCCACCTTCCAGATGCCGAAGGAGCTCATCTTCAGAACTGACCTGAGCGATCATTCCAGAATGTTTCAGTTGTTCAACTATGTTCATAAATCAATTTTTTTAGTTCTTACTCTAAGTAAGTCCATGCCGCACTGTGCTATACTTCTCTGCATTATAAACGTTGATGGGACATTAAGCTTCTTACGATCAACGCAGCAGAAAAAGAAGAAAGCGGCGCCCTATTTTTACCGAGGACAAGGAGTCTAACACAGCGATCCATGCAAACGTTTCCTCGAGTTAACCTTTATTTGGCGTTTTTTATAGCATTTTTCACTTGGGCAATTTACCAGGTTGCGCCGGACCAAGTTCAAGATGTTAAAAAAAACAGTTCCCTAACTGGATCGCCCGAGGAATTACCCCTTCCCTTGCCTGCCAACACCAAAATCCATGACGCCCACTCCTTCACCAAAAAGATAACGGTTAGGAGTGGAGATAATCTCGCCAGCATTTTTAAAAGAAATGGCATATCTTCCGGTGAGCTTCAAAAACTGGAGAAATCAAACCCGATGTTTAAAGCAATGAAAACTTTACGCCCGGGAGAACGACTTAATATAGAACGAAATCTTCAAGGGCAACTTCTAAATCTTAAGTATATCAAGTCACCGATTAAGATACTCAGCATAGGGAAAAGAGGGGATACGTTCGATTGGAATTGGGAGTTAATCGAACAGGAAAGACTTCCAAGTTTCGCGTCGGGCTTAATCTCGAACAAATATCCGTCACTGTACCAGGCTGGAAAAGAATATGGATTGAGCGACAAACTAATTATGGAGCTAGCTGAGCTGTTCCAATGGGACATTAGTTTTGCTCTTGATCTCAGGAGCGGGGATAGTTTTTCTGTAATATACGAAAAAATTTATGTTGGAGGAATTGAAGTTGGGGCGGGAAAAATCATTGCGGCAAGTTTTTCAAACATGAAAAAACAATTCTACGCTGTCGCATATAAAAACAGGGAGGGGAAAGAAGACCATTATGATTCCCTTGGTCGCCCCCTTCGAAAAGCTTTTATTCGGGATCCGGTGCATTTTTCTCACGTAAGTTCTTCTTTTAACTTAAGACGAATGCACCCTATTCACAAAAGAATAATGCCTCATCGAGGCATTGACTACGCAGCGCAAGAAGGAACGCCTGTACTAGCTGCAAGTGATGGCAATATAGTCACCCGCTCACAAAATTCTGCCTCCGGCAAATTCATAGTCATAAAGCACGGAAAAACCTACGTTACGAAATATCTCCATCTATCTAGATTCGGACGAGGAGTGTATGAGGGAGCAAGAGTAAATCAAGGACAGGTTATCGGATACGTTGGCGCAACGGGCTGGGCAACCGCTCCTCATCTTCACTACGAATTTCTTGTGGATGGAGTCCATAGAAATCCACGGAAAGTTAAGCTACCAAAATCAGACCCTATTCCTGAGATTGAAATGGAAACTTTCAAAAAAATCTTGACTCCAATGACGAAACAGTTGAAAACCATCTCTCTCCAGAATTACTTGGGCGAAGGTGAAAAAGTCAAGAAGTTCGTTTCCGAACGAAAAGTTTATACCAAAGAAGATGCTTGAGAGTGGCGCTGTTACTTAAACAGAAAAAGAATTGCCGCAACCGCAAGTACTTGTAGCGTTGGGATTAATAACAACAAATCTAGATCCTTGTAAGTCCTCTAGGTAGTCAATGCTTGAACCCACCAAATACTCAAAACTCAGAGAATCAATCACTAGCGAAACCCCGCTGTTTTCAACTTCGATGTCGTCGTCTTCGATTTCATCATCGAATGTAAATCCATATTCGAAGCCAGAGCAACCTCCACCGGAAACGAAAACCCGTAACCTAAGGTCCTCATTGGCCTCTTCCATCCTCAGCGCGCGAACTTTCTTGGCAGCTTGGTCCGAGAATCTAAGTTGAGGGGTCCCCTCAGGCCCACCAGCGTTAGGCAGAACCGATTCGTTTTTAAGTTCCCGAGTCATAGGGTTTTCCTGGAGCTCTACGTAAAGGTTTTATGAGCCAATCTTTGTGACAACTGCCGAGTCATCCTCTTTCTTGAGGGCCTTCGGAGGTATAGAAACTTTTGGTTTTTCAACCTCGGCATCTACGTGAACAAACTGTCCGTCCACCCTAGACCCCATCACCATTTCTATTACCTTGTAATAAACGTTCCCACTCACCTCAGCTTTTGCTGA
>JAYYDI010000125.1:0-9214 GCA_036161055.1 Pseudomonadota bacterium | reverse complement strand
ACTCCAGCGTAGACCCTACCCGCCATGTCGAACTTTGAGCCATGACACGGACAGAAAAACCCACCTATCCAATCTTGGTCGAATTGCTCAGGTTGAATTTTAGGTCTAAATTTTGGCGCGCAGGATAGATGAGTGCAAAGGCCAACTAGAACCAAAATTTCAGGTTTTATTGATCTGGTTCCGTTCTTAGCGTACTCCGGTTGCTGAACTCTTTCGGAATCGGGATCGGCTAACCGATCATTTCTAGAATTCAACCGTTCAAGCAAATCCGGCGAGCGCTTTATTACAAAAATAGGCTTGTCTCGCCATGCAGGGATAGGACCCAACATTTCCCCCTCGACGAGCTTACTAATGTCTATTTTAACCGGTGCGCCGGCCGCCAAAGCTTTGGCCCCTGGTTGCCAAGATCCTACGAAAGGTGTTGCGAGACCTGCTACACCGGCTGTGCCTACAACCGCAGTTGCTCCTAAAAGAAAATTTCGCCTACCGCCGTCTATATTTTTATCTTCCAAACTAGACTATTCCTTCCATCATTTTCTAAAAAAAGCCGGGAAGCAGTTTAACACATTAGAGTCCAGAAAAATGAAAAACGGCGTAGCTAGCGTCCTTTTTTCCCAGCGTAAAATGTTTGTCTAATAAAACTTTGTTATCGTTTGGAGAATTGAGGTTTTTTTCTCGCCTTCCTTAGGCCCACCTTCTTTCTTTCTACAGAGCGGGCGTCTCTGGTAACGAATCCAGCCCCTCGTAATGCTGGCCGAAGAGTCTCATCATATTGAATCAGCGCTCTGGTTATGCCATGCCTAATCGCCCCAGCCTGCCCAAACCCTCCGCCACCGGTGACCGATACATTGAAATCGAATTTGGAAGAAACATCGGCTAATTCTAATGGTTGCCTAACTATCATCCTTGCAGTTTCTCGGCCAAAATATTCGTCTAGTTCCTTTTTATTAACTTTAATCTGTCCGGTTCCTGGAACCATAAAGACCCTGGCCTTTGCCGATTTTCTACGTCCAGTTCCATAATTTTGATTCATAATTTTGCTTCTTCGATTTTAAAGTTCTAGAACCATTGGCTGTTGCGCGCTGTGCGGGTGAGAATTTCCGGCATAGACTTTAAGCTTTGACAACATGACTCTGCCTAACCTGTTTCTCGGCATCATACCTTTAACTGCGTTCTCAAGAATTTTCTCTGGGGATCTTTCTCTCATTTTGCCGAGAGCCACTGACTTTATTCCTCCAGGAAACCCGGTGTGGTGATAATAAAATTTATCAGTTTCCTTTTTTCCAGTGACGTGGATCTTGTCGGCGTTTATGACAACTATGTAGTCTCCCGTGTCTACGTGAGGAGTGTATTCTGGTTTGTGCTTGCCTCTCAACCTGTTGGCGATTTGAGTGCTCAAACGCCCTAAGGTCTTGCTATCGGCATCCACTAGATACCAATCGTGTAAAACACTCGCTTTGTTAACACTTTGGGTTTTCATATATGCTTCCGAAAGTCTTCGTGCTGTTGACCGTGAGCCCGATTACAGCTTAACTAAGGGACGAGATTCTACCTAACGCCATCTATCTATGCAACTGGCAAAACGGAGTTCTACCCCCCGATGGAAATTGCACGGTCGTCATTTTTTACCCTAACCGCTAATTTCTTAGATATTCAACAGATTGCATTTCCGTCAAGCGACTGACAGTCCTTTGAAACTCAAAAATTAAAGTTTCACCCAAATATAGGGAGTCTGCCTGAGCCTCAGCAGAAATAATAAGCTTGACATTGTTATCGTAGAATTCATCCACCAGACTTATGAATCTCCGGGCTTGATCTTCGCTATTCGAATCAAGGATTGGAATGTTACTAACTATTATTGTCCGATACTTCTTTCCCAATTTGACGTAATCCCTCGGGCTCCTTGGTCCCCCACACAACTCTGAAAAATCAAACCAAGCGATATCTACGCTAGTTTTATGCACCTTAATCTCACGTCCTTCTATCACTAAGTTAGATCGGTCCGTTTTTTTTCCGTTAAAAATATTTTGAAACGTAAGTTCTAATGCTTCCTCACTACTCTCTCCCAAAGGATAATGGTAAATACCGGCACTTTTGAGTGCTCTAAACCGATAATCTGGGCCAGCGGCTAGTTCATGAACATAAGTATTTTTCTCTATCAAAGCTATAGCGGGAAGAAACTTACCCCGCTGTAAACCGTTCTCGTATAGTCGATGAGGGGGGACATTAGAAGTGGCAACAAAGGTCATTCCTGAACTAAACATCTCCCCCAATAACCCATCGAGCAACATAGCATCTCCGATGTCCGAGACAAAAAATTCATCAAAACAGAGGACGGAGGCTTCTTTTCGAAACTTTTCTGCAACTAATTTCAAAGGATTAGGTCTCCCCTGAAATTCTAAAAGAGCCGAATGAACTGAGATCATAAACCGGTGAAAATGCAGTCGAGTTTTTCGCTTAAAGGGCAAAGAGTCAAAGAACAAGTCCATCAAAAAAGTTTTCCCCCTGCCAACATCACCCCACAAGTAAATCCCTTTTGGAGGATTTTTATTCCTTTTTTTTTTAAAAATCGTAGCTAACAGATTTTTTTCTCTCCGATCTCTGTTCGATAGCGATTCAAAAAGGGATTGCAAAAGAAGAACGGCTTTCAATTGCTCAGCATCAGAGCTCAAAACGCCTTCTTGGAGATTTTTATGATACGTTTCCAACGGGCCCATCAAAGGTATTAGTCCTCTGATCTGAGAGATGCCGATTTGGAATGGGAAAAGAGCCGTTCTTCCAAAGCAATAATAGATGCGGTTTTGTTTAAGAGCTTAGAGCCTTCTCTGGAGCACTCAACAATTGATGTACGAGTCTGGAAATCATAAACTCCAAGAGGAGATGAGAATCTTGCGGTCCCATTTGTGGGCAAAACATGGCTCGGTCCAGCACTATAATCCCCGACTGCTTCCGTAGTCCGAGCACCAACGAATACCGCTCCCGCGTTTTCCACACCTTTAGCGAACTTAGAGGCATTTTTGATTGATAGCTGAAGGTGCTCTGGTGACAGTAAGTTCACTACTTTTAAAGCCTCATTCAAGTCTCGGACTTTTATTAAGGCCCCTCGGTCTCTGAGAGCTTGCTCGATTATCCCGCTTCTTTGCTCCTCTTTTATTTTTGTTTTAATAATTCTCAGGACATTATCGAGAGCACTCTGGCTAGCCGAGATTACAATCGCCTGCGCAAGCTCGTCATGCTCAGCTTGAGCAAACATATCTTGGACAACCCATGTTGGATCGACATAATCATCGGCAACGATCACCACCTCAGAGGGACCCGCAATCATATCAATCCCCACCCTGCCGAAAAGTTTTTCTTTAGCCGTAGCAACGTATATATTCCCCGGCCCCACTATCTTGTCTACTTTTGGCACTAAGCCAGTGCCAAAAGCCAGCGCGGCGATAGCCTGAGCGCCTCCAATTGAGAAAACTCTATCGACCTTGCATAAATGGGCGGCCGCAAGCACCGTTTTACTGACGACACCTCTTGGGGCGGGAACGCAAACAATTATCTCTCTGACGCCAGCCACTCTCGCTGGGATTGCCGTCATGATGACCGTTGACGGGTATGCTGCTTTTCCGCCCGGCACATAAATTCCTACGCGTTCCATGCCCCGAACAGATTGACCTAGAATGTTCCCTTGATCGTCTTCGTAGGACCAATTAAGACCAGATCCCGAGGCCTCTAGCTGTTTTTCATGATAAAAACGCACTCGATCGTGCGCGATCTGAAGAGCATTTTTAACCTTTTTGTCTAGCGAACGATAGGCCGTTTCAAGCGCTTTTTTTTCGAATAACAAAGACTCAACTGAGACTTCTGCACGATCGTCGTGTAGGTTTGTATACTCTAAGAGCTTTTCATCCCCTGCCGTTTCGATATCGGCAATTATTTTACTCACTGATATTGAGATCTTTTCAGTATTCTCTCGATTAAAGACCCCTAAGGCCGAGATTTCTTCATAAAAATTTTTTTTTTTCGAATCCAAAGTATTGATCATAGCGAAGACCCAATTTCATTTATTAGGTTTTTGATATCCTGAAATTTTGTCTTATACGATGCCTCATTTACGATCAGCTTTGTGCTGATCTTAATTATTTCTTCGATTGGAACTAAACCATTAGCTTTTAGTGTCTCTCCAGTTTCCACTATATCTACTATTCTATGCGCCAAACCCATAACCGGGGCGAGTTCCATTGCACCTAAAAGCTTGATTATATCGACTTGCTGACCTTTCAGGGCATAGTAACGTTTAGCAGTATTGGTGAACTTAGTAGCTATCTTAAGGCGCCCGGAAAAAGCTGATTCATTTTCGAGACCAGCGACCATTAGGCTGCACTTGCCAATTCCGAGATCTAGGGGCTCATAAAAACCCTCGTCCTTGTGTTCGATAAGAATATCTTTTCCAACCATTCCCATATCCGCAATTCCATGCCGAACGTAAGTCATAACGTCCGAACCCCTCAACACTAAAATCGATGTCCCAGCCCGAGTAGTTTCAAAAACTAATTTTCTTGATTTTATTGGATTTTTTCTTGGCCTTATATTGATCCGCTCAAGCAACTCCAATTCCTTATTGAGGATCCTTCCCTTTGACAAAGCAATAAGCAATTTTGATTTCATCTTTATTTAGAGGCCAATCTTTTGATTCGAGCACCAAGCCTTTGAAGCTTTTCTTCGACTTGCTCATATCCTCTATCGATATGATAAATTCGGTCAATAACAGTTTGTCCCTCTGCTACAAGGCCAGCTATTACTAAAGAAACAGAGGCACGTAAATCGTTTGCCATCACGGGTGCTCCTCGAAGAAACGGCACTCCAGTAGTAATTGCGCTTGTATTATTCGACTCCAATTTAACTCTCGCTCCCATTCGAGTCATCTCGTGCACGTGCATGAACCTATTCTCAAAAACAGTTTCTGTAATCCTGCCTGAGCCCTCGGCAACACAGTTCATTGCCATAATCTGCGCTTGAAGATCAGTAGGATAATCTGGATAAGGTGCGGTAGTGAGACTCACCGCCTTAGGTCTCTTCCCGTTCATATCTAGCTGAATGGAGTCTTCCCTAATTACTATCGAAGCACCCGCCTCTCGCAGTTTCACTAGGACAGCTTTTAAATGATCTGGATTGGCATTTTTTACCTCTATATTCCCACCTGTAGCAGCCGCGGCTATCAAATACGTCCCAGCTTCTACCCTGTCAGGGATTACCGCGTGAGTGCAACTTCCCATAGATTTAACCCCTACTATCTCAATAACATCTTTTCCAGCGCCACTCACCTTGGCACCCATTTTGTTTAAAAAATTTGCCAAATCAACAATTTCAGGTTCTCGAGCGCAATTCTCTAATCTTGTTATTCCATCTGCTAAACAGGCTGTCATCATTAAATGCTCAGTTCCACCCACGGTCTTAAAATCAAATCCGACCGTCCCACCCCTCAAGCCATGCTGCGCCGACGCTCTCACATACCCATCGGACATGTCGATCTTTGCACCTAATGCCTCTAATCCTAAAAGGTGCTGATCAACCGGGCGCGACCCTATGGCACACCCACCAGGCAAAGAAACTTCCGCCTGACCATAGTGGGCTAACAGCGGGCCCAACACATTGAACGATGCACGCATAGTTTTCACTAAATCATATGGCGCCTTGAAGCTTTTGATTGTATTAGCGTGAATCTCAATGTTCATTTTTTCGTCAATAACAACCTCAACGCCTAAAGAGACAAGTAACTCAATCATTGTAGTAATATCTTTTAAGTGAGGTACATTGCTGATTATCACAGGCTCATCTGCCAGCAAGGCTGCCGCAAACATCTTCAACGCTGAATTTTTCGCCCCAGAAGCTTTCAACTCGCCCGATAGAACTGCGCCCCCATCGATTAAAAGACGCTCCATGACCTTATCTCTCTATCTCATTTGGACTAGCCGCACTAATACTAACTGCGTGGACCTCTCCGCTTTTGATTCGATGATCTATGACGGCATAAATCATCTGCTGGCGCTTCACTTTAGAAATTTTCTCGAACTTCAGAGCTTTTATATGTAACTTTAATAAATTTCCTTCACTGGAAACGCGAATCTGAGAATCAGGAAACGCATTTCGGAGCTCATCCTCGATAGATTTGATATCCATACTCTACGCCGAAAATTGGAAAATAATAATCGAGAATTCTAACATGCAGGACAATGTTCCTTAAATTAAAATCCTAAGTCCTTACTCAATCCAGCTAATTTAGCCATTTTAAGAAACTTGGTAGAGCAACATTTAAAAGTCAGCTTAGCACGAAGCTGCTTTTCTTCCCTTCGTAAGAAAATCAACAGAGGTAATATTGCTGACCCTTGTGAATCAAGCGACTTGAATGATATTGAAACTACATCATTCTCTTTCAAAGCAATCTTTATACTTCGACAAAAATCTGAGAGATTGTCTAGCGTAACTTTTCCCATTACAAAGATTTTATCTCCTTCCCTCTCAACTATTTTCATCTGTGACCTTCCATTCTTTTATTACTTTATCGAGGTCTCCCTTATGCAATCGGAAACTCGAGTTAAACTGCGAGCGAAATTGCAACCCTAAGTTAATGCCGTTGACTACCAGATTTCGAAGATACCAACGACCCTCAATCAACCTAAGAGAATAAATGATCGGATAGGTAACGCCCGATGATGATTTAACCTCCACCAGCACTTTAGCACGATCGACCTTTTCGATTTCAGAGGATTTGACCGTGACGCTGTCACCGTCAAAATCTAGAAGCGCCTTACTATAAGTTCTCGATAAGGAAACCTTAAATTTCTCCGCAAAGTTTCTCCTCTGATCTTCAGTCGCCAAGCGATAGTATTTGGCCATAACCCCCTTAGCAAATCCTTCAAAGTCAGTGCTAGCCTCTAGATTTTTTATGATTAGATCATGAAACTTTTCAGGGTTCACGCTAAGTAGAGCCTCATTGCTTTTGGCAACCTTAAATAATTGTTGGGTCGCAAGCAGCACCGCATTTTCTGGCGAATTTTTCGGCTCGCCCAATGTTGACGGAACAAACTGAAAAGCCGCAAACATAATAATTATTAGGATTTTGTTAATTTTCATCCTAAAACTGCTCCAAAAGAAATTTGCCGATCAGTTCTTCGAGAATTACTGCCGGTTGGGTATCAAAAATCTCGTCTCCGTCGGACAAACTCTTATCGTCAGCGCCTAAACTTATGCTTATATATTTAGACCCAAGGAGACCTTCGGTAAGTATTGATGCGGTAGAGTCAATTGGAATGCTAGATACCGAAGAGTCAATTTCTAAAGTTACTTTCGCATTCATGGTTTTTTGATCATATTCAATCGCTAAAACCTGCCCAATTTCTACTCCTGAGATCGCTACTTTTGCCCTTACGGTCAAGCCCCCTACTTGTTCAAAATGAGAGTGAACAAGATATCTATCGTCAGACTTGCCTAAACTAAAGCCACTTACTTTTACAGCTAAAAACCCCAAACATAAAAGCGCAAGAAGCAAAAATACCCCAACTAAAACCTCAATTTTAAATGACTGCACATGCCACTCCTATAGTTCAAACATCATTAAAGTGAGAAAAAAATCCAGAACTAAAATCCACACACTCGAGAAAACTACTGTGTTGGTGGTTGCTGTCGAGATCCCCTCACTCGTAGGAAGCGAATCGTAGCCTTGATGAAGCGATATCCAGATCACCACAAAGCCAAAAACTACCGATTTGATAATTCCTTTCATAACGTGATCAAAAAAATCCACGCCCTGTTCCATTACCGACCAAAAAGATCCGCTATATACTCCCAACCAGTCTACTGCAACGAGAGAACCGGCCCAAATCCCAACAACACTGAACATTAGAGCCAACAAAGGTAAAACGATAAACCCCCCCCAAAACCTTGGCGCGATTATACGTTTAACAGGATCTACTCCAATCATTTCCATACTTGCTAGTTGCTCCGTTGCTTTCATCAGACCTATTTCTGCAGTTACCGCAGACCCGGCCCGACCAGCAAAAAGTAGAGCAGAAACTACGGGACCTATTTCCATTACTAGCACAAGAGCGACACCTAGACCCAATGCGGATTCAGATCCCACTCTGACAAGTTGGGTATAACCCTGCAGAGCAAGCACCGCACCGATTGCAAAACCGGAACATACGATGATCAATATTGACAAAACTCCCAGCTGATAAATTTGACGAATGATAAGAGGAATATTCCGATGATCTGGTCTTCTAAGCAGAACAAATGAAAGCAATCTCACAGCACGACCCAGCGAAGACATTATTGCGAGGCTAAAACTTCCTATTCGCTTTAGAGAATGAATAAACAATTAATCATTCCTTTAAATCTCCGTTTCTATTGGTGTTTTTGTTTCCTATCAAGCTATCCATATATTCCGGCGCGGGGTAATGAAATGGGACAGGGCCATCTGGAAGCCCGTTTAAAAATTGCTTCAGTCGCGGAGAGTCATCGTTTTTTAATTCTTCCGGAGACCCTTGCCCTATGATCTCACCCTCCGATAAAACGTAAAGAAAATCCGAAATCCCAGCAGTTTCTTCAATATCGTGAGAGACGATTACGTTAGTGCATTCGTAAACCGATCCAACTTCCTTGATCAAGTTTGAAATCACTCCTAAAGCAATTGGATCTAATCCTGTGAAAGGCTCGTCATACATAATAAGCTTTGGATCTAAGGCCATAGCTCTTGCCAGTGCCACTCGACGTTGCATTCCGCCCGATAACTCTCTTGGAAAAAGATTCGCTGCACCTCGAAGTCCAACAGAGTTTAATTTAATCAGGACCAGATATCTTATCATTTCTTCGTTTAGCCTAGTGTGTTCTTTTAACGGAAAAGCAACGTTTTGAAAAACCGTTAGGTCCGAAAATAATGCCCCACTTTGAAACAGCATTCCCAAACCTTTGCGTAGTTCGAATAATTCGGTTCTCCTTATCTTCTTTAAGTCCTTGCCCTCGACAAGGATCGTTCCCGTATCAGGCTGGATCTGCCCTCCGATTAGACGAAGCAAGGTTGTTTTACCCGTTCCACTTGGCCCCATTATTCCTACGGTCTGACCTGCCGGCACTTCAAAAGATAGTTCTCTGAAAATCTCTTTTTCGCCAAAATTGTACGAGACATTATCGAAAACAATCGAATTTCTTGTCATTTTTTTAACTC
>JAYYDI010000124.1:0-2973 GCA_036161055.1 Pseudomonadota bacterium | reverse complement strand
TAAGTTTGTATAAAAATTCTCGCAATCGACAAAATTTTCTACAAAAAGTGCAATGTGTCTCAGTCCATCTGTAATTCCAGGTCTCTCCACGGATTCGCTCCTACTTAAAAAATCGCCTTTCAAAACTCACAAGAAAATTTCAACAATCAGTAAACTTCCGTATTTGGTTAGCGCGATATCTTTCGATAAACGCTACAGCTTTAATTGCTCGCGGACCTTATTTATTAAATTCACATTAACCGCCACGAGATTGACGAATATTCCCTTTTTTAGCCAAAGCAATCAATCGCTTTACCCTAGGAAGATGTCAATCGAGAGAGAGCTAAACCTGGATCAGCATCTGTCATCAAAGCCTCTCCGATTAAAAACCCATAAACCCCGTGGCTTAACATTCTCTCTATGTGAAGTCTTGTTTTTATACCACTTTCAGTCACCAATAAAACGTCGGGAGGAATTTTTGAGACTAAATCAATCGTCACTTGAAGGTTTACTTCAAAAGTGCTCAGATTTCTATTATTTATTCCAATCATTTTAGGCGAAAGCGTCAGCGCCTTGTCTAATTCTTCTGAGTTGTGCACTTCAACAAGGACATCCATATCAACAGAAGTTGCCAGTTCATATAACCGATGAAGATCAGAGATATCTAGAATCGCTGCAATTAGCAAAATGCAATCAGATCCAATGAGCTTGGATTCGAATATTTGATAGTCATCCACGATAAAATCTTTGCGCAATACAGGCAAAGAGCAAGCATCTTTCACTGACTTTATATAACTCGGTGAACCGAGAAAAAAATCTGTCTCTGTCAAAACAGATATGCAGGTGGCGCCCGCCTCCTCGTAGATTTTCGCGATGGCTTTAGGATCAAAATTCTGGCTGATGATACCTTTAGACGGAGATGCTCGTTTTATTTCCGCAATAATCGCCGTCCTTTTTTTTTGGTAACTGGCTTTCAGACTGCTGAAAAATTTTCTTGGCATTTCAGGAAAGTCTTTAGCAAGACGTTCTATATCTTCCCGCGAGATCTTTGACTTTTGCTCAGCAATCGCTCTTTTTTTACTAGAGACGATCAACTGCAGAATATCGTTAGTTCTCTTAATCAAAGTTGCTATCCCTGACTTCGGAACCGCTGGGTAAACTCGCAGAACTCGCGAAGTTTAACCATAGCCGCACCACTTGCTAGAGCATCTCTTGCTAACTGAACGCCATTTTCGATGGAATCGACTATTCCTGATAGATATATAGCAGCGCCAGAATTAATTAGGATCATGTTTTTTCCTTCTTCGGGTTCATTTCTGTAAACCCTTTTGATTAGATCAAGACTCTGCTGGCTATTTTCAATTTTCAGATTTTGGAAGTTAAAGCTCCTCAAATCAAAATCCCCTGGCTCCAGCCAATATTCTCTAATCGAGCCCTCCTTTACTTCAGCGACATGAGTCTTTGCATATGCGCTTATCTCGTCGAGACCATCCTCCGAGTGCACTACCATTGCATGCTCGCTTCCCAATCTATTTAAAACTTCCGCTATTGGCAGGACTAATTTATCGTCGTAAACACCGAGCAACTGCCTTTTTACCCTTGCAGGGTTCGTTAGTGGGCCCAAAACGTTAAAAATAGTTCTTGTTTTAAGTTGTTTCCTTGGCCTACTCACATGACGCATTGCTGAATGATGGTTCACTGCAAACATAAAACCGATCCCTAATTTATCGATACACAGTGAAACCTGATTGGGAGAAAGCATAATGTTGGCCCCAGCATGTTCTAAAACATCGGCGCTCCCACTTTTACTGGAGGCTGAGCGATTTCCATGTTTAGCTATTTTCGTGCCTGCCGCAGAGGCTACAAAAGCGCTCGCGGTCGAAACATTGAATTTGTTTGAACCGCTGCCCCCGGTCCCGCATATATCAACCAAGTGCTGGGTGTCAGTATTTACCGGTTTCACTAATCTTGCCATCGTCTCAGCAGCGCCGACTATTTCATCAATGGTTTCTCCCTTCATCTTTAGCGCGACCAAGAAGCCACCTATCGCTGCTTCTGATGTTTTTCCCAGCATGATCTCCTGAGTGACTTTTTTCATCTGATCAATGCGAAGATTTTTGCCCTCAACAAGCTCCCCAATGGCATCTTCGATGTTCATTTTATCTCTCAACTTCCTGCAAAAAATTTTTAAGTAGCAGATGTCCATGCTCGGTCATTATCGACTCGGGATGAAATTGTACTCCAAAGACTTTGTGTTCTTTATGCTGGAACCCCATTATTTCTTCGATTTCACCGTTAGCCTGAACTGTCCACGCGTTTACTTGCAAACAACTCGGGAGACAATCTCGAGCTACCACAAGAGAATGATAACGAGTTGCCAAAAATGGGGTAGCCATTTCAGAGAAAAGCCCATTTCCTTTGTGGTGAATCTCAGATAGCTTTCCATGCATGACCTTTTTTGCTCGAACAATTTTTCCGCCGTAAGCCTGCCCGATGCATTGATGACCCAAACACACCCCTAAAATTGGAATTTTCCTCTCAAAAAAAGGAATTACGGAAAGTGAAATCCCCGCTTTATCTGGCGTACTCGGACCGGGAGATATTACGATTCCGCTAGGGTTCAATCGTTCTATTTCAGAAAGCTTCACTTCGTCGTTTCTCAGGACCTCTACCTTTTCACCAAGCTCATTCAGATACTGAACAATATTGAAAGTGAATGAATCATAATTATCAATCATCAAAATCATGTCTTAACTAGTCCTTTTCAAACAAAACGATTGAACAACACACGCTCTATCTATCCCGTCTAGCCTCGGTGTGTGATTCATCGACAATATCCAATCCCGTCTCAGCGAATGAGGCTGCATGGAAGATTGATCGAGCTTTATTTATGGTCTCTTGCCATTCATTTTCAGCAATCGAATCAGCTACCACTCCAGCACCCGCTTGAACATATAAAACTTGATCTTTAATTATTCCGGTTCTAATAGCGAT
>JAYYDI010000123.1:0-3801 GCA_036161055.1 Pseudomonadota bacterium | reverse complement strand
GAATAGAAACACATTCTCCAAAACTGGTAGAGGATCTAATTCCAGAGAAAATTACGCTTGGGGTGCTTGTTCAAGTTTTACAGAATCTACTTGAAGAAAACATCAGTCTCAAGGACATGAGGACAATCTTAGAAACTATTGCAAAGGAGGCATCCTCAACACAAAATCCGAGAGCCCTGACCGCCGCCATACGCCCTAAACTCGGTAGATTAATCATCCAAGACCTAGTCGATGTGAATGAAACCCTGCCAGTGCTGACGCTAGATCCAGAGCTAGAGCAGCTTTTCAATGACCTAGTCACTCGATCCCAGAACCCCGATGAGATCGCGCTGGAACCAAGTCTCGCCGACGGTTTGTTCACTTCGACCAGAGAAGCAATTGATGAGCTTGAAAGGAAGGAAATGCCAGCCGTGCTGGTGGTCTCGCCGATAATTAGGGCTTGGCTGTCTAAGCTCCTTCGGAGGGTGACCAAAGATCTAGCCGTTCTATCCTACGTAGAAATACCAGAGGATCAACCAATATCAGTTACCTCCACGATTTCTATAAAAAGAGAAGAAGCCGCTAATGCAGGACAACAATAGTTAGGAAAGGAAAAGATATGGAACTTAAAAGATTAATAGCGAATGACTCAAAAAGTGCACTGCAATGTGTTAGGGATGAGTGTGGTGACGACGCCCTAATTGTTTCTACTAACAAAGTAGGCAAGAAAACCGAAGTCATTTACGCAGTTGATATAAGCAAGGGGGATCCAAAAGAGGATTTTCAAAAAAAGAAAGCTGGCACAGAGAGGTTTTCAGACGCCCTCGGCGAAATCAACAAGAGGCAAAACAACGTGAACTCCGATGTCAGAGATCTCCTAGGCCAAATCCAGAAAGAGCTGGGATCATTAAAACAAAAAATTGATTCACAACAGCTGGCCTTTCAGGATCCTGAAGTCGCGGCAACCTCTAGGGCGAGTGACCTTGCTCTCAGATCCCTCAAGACGAGAATCGAAAAAATGTTGGAGACCCCCCTAGAAGAGCAAAAGTCTTGGTCAGGAATTCAGCTGTTCACGGGACCAACTATGGGCGGAAAAAACAGCTGCTTAGCGCGCTTGACTGCTAATAGAAAAAAAGCTTTTGATGCTGTGAAATCGGATTCTTATGCCATCCTTAATATTAACACCGACAAAAAGAACGCCAGAGCGTTTCTTCAACAGTGGCAGCAACTAGGAGAGTTGGCCGAGAGAGACAATGCTCCGATATTCCACATCAATAACGTAGACGATTTGGGCCCTCTCATAGAAAGCTTTGCTTCACAACACAACTTGTTAGTGGACTTAAACAACACCGCTATTTTAAGCGATAGCAAAATGATCGAGGTCCTCAAAAAGTATGCTGTAGAGGTCAACTATTGCCTTGCCGCCAATGCTCCGGCCTCAATACTCCTCGAGCTTTCAAGAATTCAAGATCAAATAACTTCTATGAGTTGCGTCTGTTCAGTAACCGAGCATGATGAGATCAATCAAACTATTGAGAGATTGGCGGCCACCAACCTAAGAATCTCTGCTATTAATCAAGTATCCGATTTAGAATTAATCTAAACTCCGCATACGATCATATCGTGAAATAGAAAGAGTATTATCTGTGGACAAAGAACAGAAGGCATGCGTTGTAGGCATCGCAAGCGGAAAAGGGGGCGTTGGTAAAACGACTATTTCCGTGAATTTAGCTATCGCCCTTACAAGGCTTGGGAAAAAAGTCGCGCTAATCGACGCAGATCTTGGTCTAGCGAATGCACAGATACTACTTGGTGCTAATGCTCCTTTTAATTTGAGCGATGTAGTTAATGGCCGCAAAGAAATAAAAGACGTCGCAGTCGAAACAAAACAAGGACTAATTCTAGTGCCTGGCGCTTCTGGCAATTCAGAGGTAGCAAACCTTAACTCCCTACAAACTCAATCCCTCATTCAAGGCCTATTTGGGGCTTATAGAGAGCTGGATATCATTATTGTCGATTCCGCCGCGGGTCTGTCTTCATCAAACTTAACCTTTATAAGGGCTTGCGATTTAAGACTAGTGGTGATGCAGGACGAACCTGCTTCCATTGCGGACGCTTATGGCCTCATAAAGCTCCAAAGTCTTGAAAAGAGAATGAAGGATCTTTTCATCCTACCAAATAGGGTGGAAAATCAGGCAGGTGGCCATAAACTTTTTGAAAAAATGAATGGGGTTTGTATGCGTTTCCTAGAGGAGCCAGTGGGTTACCTTCACTCACTTGAGGAGGAGGATGTTATGAGAACAGCTTCCCGAAGACGGGAGGATATTTTCGAAAAATATCCGAACTCAAAGCTTGCCAACAGCTTTACCGCGTTAGCAGAAAAATTGTCGGCTGAGATATCTGCACATTAGCTTTTGTCAGAAAAAGAGAAACAAAATGGCATCGATAGACGCTTATAAAAGACAATTACTGGACTCCAACAGTTCGACAAGCAGCCAATACTCCCTTGTTAAGCGCGTCGCCTATCACTTAAGCTCGCGACTCCCAAGCAACATCGCGATTGAAGACCTCGTTCAAGCGGGCATGGAAGGTCTTCTGCAGGCGCAAAAGGTTTTCGACGCCTCTAGAGGCGTCAACTTTGAGTTGTTTGCCAAAACGAGAATTCGCGGGGCCATGCTAGACGAAGTTCGTCGAATTTCTTTCTCCACCAGAAACGTCATAAGCACAAAGCGAAGACAAGACGATATAGTACGTGACCTTACGCAAAAGCTAGGACGACAACCAAAAAATATAGAAGTAGCCAGCGAACTAGGCATCTCAATTGAAGAATACGAGAGCGATCGGCTACTCGCTGGAAGCGCAGAGTTCGTTAGCACGGACGAGTCCCCAGAAGCTTTTGAAGAAATTGATGAAAACCGAGGCGGCCCCGAAGCGGAGTTGGAGCAAGCGGAAGATATTGAGGCTCTTGCCTCGGCTATTGAAAAGCTACCTGAAAGGAGTCAACAAATACTCGCTCTTTACTATCAGGAGGAAATGAATCTTAAAGAAATTGGGGAGATCCTGAGCGTTTCCGAGTCTCGGATAAGTCAGATCATCTCCGAAACGGCGGGTAAATTAAGAAAATTAATGTCCTCTTAAAGTTTTTCCTTTTTCCCAATAGGTGTCTCTGATTCTTTCTTGTCTTCGTTTAAACTTATATATGCAACCCCATATAAATTCGGGATGTAGTGCGTTCCTCCTGGCGTAGGCAGTCCCGTCGCGTTAAACCAATCAGGCATCTCCCCGTTAGAGACGCCTTGATCATTCAGATCAGACATTAGTTTAAATCTAGCGACCTTTTTGGAGTCCAATTCGGCAAGTGTTCTAAACCGAGTATAGAAAGTGACTGTAATGCCCAAAAAGACATTTCTTTCTGTGCCTTTCGTCTTACGCTTTTACTCCACGGAGACGGACGCGACAACCTATGGGGTCTTTAATCCGCCCGCCAATCTTAGGTTTACTCTTTCAGTAAAGACGACCAGTTTAGTTGGGAGACCTTATTTGATATTCCAACACAAACTCGCCAACCAGATAATCAACCTACGTGAAGAAAGAGGTATGAACTTCTCTGACATTGCGGATTGGTTAAACAAGAACGGATACACAACACCCTTAGGGAAAACCTTCACCAATCCTCACGCACATTCCATTTACTCCAAGTTCTATAAGAGACAGGAACGATTCGGAAAAACCTCTTACTCTCAAGTCAGTGATATCGCAGTTCGTTACAAAAAAAGTGCGATTTCTGGTGCAGAAAACGCGTTTTAGGTGTGGAGTAACTCT
>JAYYDI010000122.1:0-5525 GCA_036161055.1 Pseudomonadota bacterium | reverse complement strand
GCACTTGGACCGAGTTCAATGGAGGGGCTCAAAATCTTATAGGGAGTTCGGTACCTGAGTCGCTCCTAGGGTTTGAAAAAGATAGTATTAGCTGTGATAAATTCGTCATCGCTTTAGCTAATTATAACCAACTTGATCTTTTACTCATTAACTCCCCGGGATTAACTAAAAGCGCTTTCGCTGAGGGTTTATATAAAGTCAATCCATCTAGAGACTATAACCGGACCAACAGACGTGTGATTTTTTGCTTGCGAGACAGTTGGGAGATGTTTGTCAATAATTACGAACGATCACTCGATATCATCTAGCAATCTTTAACTTATTTAGTAACTTTTAAAAAAGCTGTCTCATACAGGAGTTAAAGTTTCTGAATTGACAGTTCGGCAAGTCTATCGGCGGGCTTTGGCGCTGCGGAGGTTGACCAAAAGGCTTGGCACACCTATAATTTCCGCCCTTGAGTTGCGGGGTGGAGCAGTCTGGTAGCTCGACGGGCTCATAACCCGTAGGTCGTAGGTTCAAATCCTGCCCCCGCTACCAATGTTTGGGCGTGCCTTTTTCAAAGATAGTTGATCTAGGAGAGCGTTCATAGTGAGCCGATCGAGACGGTTCGGTCGTAATGTGTGATGGGCTTTATGCCCATTTTTTTTTGGGGATGATGCTAAATCGTTTAAGAGAGTTAATTCTGCCGATAGCCGAAGCTTTCGAGAAGACTTTGTGGGGCATAGAAGTTTTGCCCACACGAAATTCGAACATCGTTAGGGTTTACATTGATTCCTCAAGTGGGGTGGATGTGAACGATTGCGCCAATATAAGCAGGCAAATTAGCAGTTTACTTGATGTAGAAAATTTTTTACCCGAAAGCTACGTTCTCGAAGTCTCGTCTCCGGGTTTAGACAGAAAGTTGTTTGAAATCTCACATTATTCGGCTTACATCGGGGAAAAAGTTAAAATTAGTCTGAAAGCTCCGTTTGAACAGAGGAGAAATTATCTAGGCGTTCTAACAAGAGTTGGACAAGACGAAGTAGTTATTGAGTCGAAAGAAGAGGAATTTACCTTTCCCTTTGAGACAATCGAAAGAGGACATCTCGTTTACGAGGAATAGAGGAATTAGGTATAGCGATGAGCAAAGAGATTTTGTTAGTTGTGGAATCAGTTTCGAATGAGAAAGGCGTTGGCGAAGAGGTCATCTTCGAAGCAATGGAGCTTGCTCTGGCAACCGCTGCCAAGAAGCGTTATCAGGAAGAAGATGTTGAGCTTAGGGTTTCCATAGACAGGAAATCTGGCGAGTACGAAACTTTCAGATACTGGGACGTGGTTAGCGATGAAGAGAAAGAACTCCCAGGTTGTCAATTGACCTTAACAGAAGCGAAAAGCAGAGATCCAGGTCTTAATCTGGGAGATCGTTACGAAATTGCAGTTGAGTCTGCGGAGTTTGGAAGGATTGCCGCACAAGCAGCGAAGCAGGTTATTGTGCAGAAAGTACGAGAAGCTGAGAGAGCCCAGGTAGTCGATGCATATCGTAGTCGTGTTGGTGAGTTAGTAAAGGGACAGGTAAAAAAAGTAACTAGAGAGGCGGTGATAGTCGACTTAGGAAGTAATGCTGAAGCCATTCTCCCAAGGGAGGTCTGGATCCCACGAGAAAACTTCAGGGTGGGAGACCTCGTTAGGGGACTTTTAGAGGAGGTGCGGCCTGAGGCTAGAGGCCCTCAACTTGCTCTTTCAAGAACTGCTCCTGATGTTTTAGTGGAGCTTTTTAAAATCGAAGTTCCTGAAATTGCCGATGGCGTCATAGAAATATTGGGGTGTGCGAGAGATCCAGGTTCGAGAGCAAAAATAGCTGTCAAGACAAATGATGGCCGAATAGATCCAGTGGGAGCGTGTGTTGGAATGAGAGGAACAAGAGTGCAGGCAGTTTCAAATGAACTTGGCAACGAAAGAATCGACATAGTCCCATGGGATGACAATCTAGCTCAGCTTGCGATAAACGCAATGGCTCCGGCTGAGGTTATCTCTATTGTGCTCGATGAAGAAACCAAGAGCATGGATATTGCGGTATCAGAGGAAAACTTAGCCCAGGCCATAGGTAGGGGCGGTCAAAATGTTAAGCTCGCCTGTGAGCTCACTGGATGGGACCTCAATATAATGACGGAGGAAGAGGCTGCGGAAAAGCAAGAAGCAGAAGCAGGAACTATTATTCAGGATTTCATGCAAAAACTTGATGTTGAGGAAGAAGTGGCGTTAGTTTTAGTTGAAGAGGGATTCGCTAGTATCGAAGAAGTGGCTTATGTCCCAATTGAAGAAATGATGGCGATTGAAGGTTTTGATCAAGAAATTGTCGAGGAATTGAGATCTCGCGCAAAGAATGCTTTAACCATGATTGAATTGGCAAATGAAGAAGAGATAGGGCAGTTGGAACCAGAAGCTGACCTTTTAGAAATGGAAGGGATGGACAAGAGGACGGCCTACCAATTGTCTGCTATAGGCATTAAATCTATGGAAGATCTTGCAGAACAGGCGGTGGATGATCTGTTGGAATTGGAAGAAATGACCGAAGAGAGGGCCGGATCACTAATTATGACTGCTCGAGCGCCATGGTTTGAAGAGGAAGCATAGTTTGGAATCTTTTTTTAGTTGGAGAAGAGCTGATGTCTGACGAATCAATAGAGCAGTTAGCGGAACGTGTCGGTACCCCGATCGATAGATTTCTTCTTCAAATAGAGGAGGCAGGGCTCCCGCAACGCAATCCTAGTGACTCAATAAAGAAAGGAGAGATAGAAAAACTGCTGGCACATCTTAAAGCGAGTCACGGAGAAGTTTCAGATAAGCCCAAAAAAATCACATTGAAAAGACGGACTCTCTCTACTTTAAAAGCTGGAGGTTCTGCAGGAAGAGGGCGAACCGTTAATGTGGAGGTACGGAAAAAACGCACTTACGTAAGGCGCGGTCCGTCTCAGGACCATACCCAAGAAAAACAGGGATTGGATTCGATTCCGGCTGACTCTGTTTCGGAAAATATTGAACCGTTAGCATTGGCTGGAGAAAAAGAAAAGGCAGAACCGGGTCAAGATAAAACAAACTTTGAATCCCCAAAAAAAGAAGTTCTAGAGAAAAATGAATCGGAGGGCCAAGGAAGAGCGTTGGAGCAAGGCAAGGCTCATGAGGAGGTTTTGGTTCCTGAGCAAAAAGACCCAATCGCAAAAGCGAAAACTGACGACGATTCTCGCTCTCTTGGCAGAAAAAACAAGAAAATCAAGCACGATATTGACGAAGATGAAAAGCAAAAAAAGAAATCTCGCCAAGGAAGTAGAAAGCGTCGAGTTGAAGAGCTTATCAGTGAAGACCTTCTAGACCAAGATCTAATAGATGACGAAATCCCCGAATCGGATGAGCCAACCGAAGCGGGAACGCTCGGTTTGGCCGCACCGAGGGCAAAAAGAGGATCAGGACCGAAAGCAGTTAGAAAACATAGCTTCAACGCGCCCACTTTAGAGATAAAAAAAGAAGTCGAGATAGCGGAATCGGTAAGTATTCAACAACTCTCGCAAAAAATGTCTGTAAAAGCGTCTGAACTGATAAAGACACTGTTCAATTTAGGAATAGTAAAAAACATCACTCAGACAATTGATCAAGAGACAGCTCAGTTGTTGGCAGAAGAATTTGGGCACAAAGTGAAATTGATTGATGCGGAAACTATGGAAAAGGGTTTGGAAGATGAGCTAATTTACCATTCCGAACCGACTGGCCGAGCACCAGTGGTAACGGTGATGGGGCATGTCGACCACGGAAAGACCTCTCTGTTGGATTACATAAGAGAATCTCAAGTTGCAAACGCGGAGGCAGGGGGGATCACACAGCATATAGGAGCTTACAAGGTATCCACAAAACAGGGAAAGATATGTTTCATTGATACTCCGGGGCATTCAGCCTTTAGTGCGATGAGAGCTCGGGGAGCAAGTTCAACTGATATTATTGTTCTTGTAGTTGCTGCTGATGATGGAGTTATGCCGCAGACAGAAGAAGCTATTCAGCATGCAAAGGGCGCAGAGGCGCCGATAGTGGTTGCAGTTAATAAAATTGATAGAGAGGGAGCGGACATAGAAAGGGTTAAAAACGAACTTGCGGCAAGGGATGTTATCCCCGAAGACTGGGGGGGTGAGACCCAGTTTGTCGGGTGCAGTGCTATTACCGGCGAAGGTGTCGAAAAATTGCTAGAGGCTATTTTGCTTCAATCTGAGCTTATGGAACTTAAGGCGGTAGAGGATGGTCCCGGTCAAGGCGTCGTTATAGAATCTGAGTTAGATAAGGGCAAAGGTCCTGTAGCAACTTTGTTGGTTCAAAATGGCCAAATAAAGCAAGGCGACGTAGTTGTCGCTGGGCAATTTTTTGGCAAAGCAAGGGCTTTGAATGATGAAAACGGGAAACAGCTTAAATTAGCTGGGCCTGCAACTCCTGTATCTATTCTGGGTCTGGGAGGAACACCCGATGCCGGAGATAAATTTCGTGTTGCAAAAGACGAAAAGCAAGCGAGGGAAATCGCGAATTTTCGCTTAGAAAAGGCCAGTCAATCTAAATCTGTAGCAAGCACTAGCCTAGAAAATCTTTTCGAAAACTTAAACGGAGCTGAAGTTAAGAATCTAAATGTTATAGTTAAAGCTGATGTGCGTGGGTCCTTAGAAGCTATAACAGCGGCTTTACGAGAAATCGGTAATGAAGAGGTTAAAGTCAACCTTGTCATGGAAGGGGTTGGAGCTATAACTGAGTCCGATGCAAATTACGCGGTAACCTCAGGCGCCGTGGTCTTCGGTTTCAATGTGAGGGCTGACGGGGCAGCAAAAAAAGTGATAGAGAACGAGGGATTAGACCTGCGTTATTATAAAGTCATCTATGATTTGGTAGATGATGTCAAGGCAGCTTTAACGGGCATGCTTTCTCCCGAAGTGAGAGAGGAAATCGTTGGTATTGCGCAAGTACGAGATGTTTTTAAGTCAAAAAAATTCGGTCCGATTGCCGGTTGTATGGTGATTGAGGGAGCAGTCTTTAGGTCCAAGAAAATCAGGGTTTTGAGAGAAAATGTCGTCATTTTCGAGGGAGAGTTGGAGTCTTTGAGACACTTCAAAGAAGAAACAGAACAAGTTTCGATGGGTACAGAGTGCGGAATTGGAGTAAAAAATTATAACGATGTTAAAGTGGGTGACCAGATAGAGGTCTTCGATTCTAAGGAGGTTTCTAGAGAACTTTGATGGTATTGACTAATGCAGAGAGAAGGCGGTCGAGAGAAAAAAGTAGCAGAACTTATTCAAAAGGAAGTAGCCAGGCTATTGCAAAGGGAATTTAGAGATCCAAGGTTAGCAATGGTTACTATTAACGATGTAAGAGTTAGTAGGGATTATGCTTTCTCGGACATATATTTCACGGTACTTCCAGAGGACAGTTCAAAGAATGCAGAATTATTGCTTAATGAGGCGAGTGGCTTCTTCAGATCCAAATTAGCTAAAAAGCTATCAATGAGGACGACGCCTAAATTG